>JAITVO010000128.1 GCA_031285765.1 Cytophagaceae bacterium
CTTCGGACGATAAAATGCTCATTTACGTTCATGTAAACTGCGCTTTTATCGCCTCGCAAGCCTCGAACTTTGAGTTTTTAGAGGTTCCCTGAAGTTGGATTTTTGATAAAACTCATTATGTTCATTTGGGCGTACACGTTTGATAAATTATACAATCTCTAAGAGTCAACTTGGATTTTTTAGAAATTATTTGTATCTTTGTCGGTTAGTAATGAATAATAATTTTAATTCTGATGATTATGAAAAAGAACATTTTGTTTTTTGTTGTATTTATTTCGTGCATAAGCATGAAAGCTCAAATCCAGATGAATGGAGAGTATTTTTTAAAGGACCTGTTACAATAGGAAAATAAGCCATTATCGCAGTTTAATAGTAAAAGGGTTGTTGAGGTCGGATACCATATCCACAAACGGAATATGCCTTAACACAATGGTCATCAATCATGATTTGAGAATAGGGAATCACATTTCTCCCCAATTTCATAGTAACCCGTGACGGGAAAATGGCTATTGGAACAAATAATCTTGAAGCCAAATTTAATGTTTTTGAAAGTCAAAAACTCGGCGTAAATAAAAATGATTATTCTTTAATTGCGACAATATCGGGAGAATCTTGTTCTAATAGTACCAATGTATTTAAAAACAGATTATTTTTGCGAAGAAAAACCAATGGTACAGACTGGTTGAGCGCTGTATTCCACGATGCAATCTCTATCGACAGAACTTTGCACAACATACCCGGCATAAATACTCGGATACTGTAGTAAATAGTGTGCCAATTGCCGAATCTCTCGGGCAATGCCCTCCATTTACAGCCGTTCTTGACAATATAAAGAAATGCATTGATTGCATGCAGATTAGAGTACGTAAGACTGCCTCTGTGCTTCGGAAAACAGTCTGATATCTGATCGTATTGTGTCTGTGTCAATTCCATACCACAAAGATACAACAATATTCTATAATTTATGCTAACACGCCGTAACAACCAAATAATGACAGACTCAAATTCTATACAATGATTCTTGTTTATCCAAAATTCAGGTTAATAACGATGTAAAAATTCGCACTTGCGCAACATGAATTAAAAGAATCTGTTTTTTTGATAATCAGAAATGCTTTTCAGATAACTTTGTGCATTGTTCAATTTTTCAACTGTGCCAATATCAAACCATTTAGCGTTATTATTCATCCAACCGCAAATATTGTGCGCTGCAGCCAACCGAAGGTATTCCGGAATAATGGAAAAAACGCCTTCTATATTGTCCAGATATGATAACAATTCGTAATTCACTGCCTGTACACCATTGTACCCCAGCATCGAAAACGGTTCGGGCGCTACACTCCATTTTTCTTCGCCTGTTTGGGAATTCAGCCATCCGCACAGTCTGCCTGTTTTGCCAAACAGTAAATATCGAGAAGCATTTCGTTTTTGGACAAACAGGGTAACAAGGTTTTTGCTTTTCAGATGAAAAGCTGTTAGTTCCGATAAATCAATATCGGTAACAATATCGGCATTATAAAGAAGTATTGGCTGCTTTTTGATGAACAAATCTTTGGCTTTGAGCAAACCGCCTCCCGAGTCCATTAATAAATTGCGTTCATCAGAAATCACAACTTCGGTATTACAAATGCGATTTTTTAAAAAAGTAATTACCTTGTCGGCATGATGGTGAACATTTACTACCACGCGCTGAACTCCGATGCGTTCCATTTTCTTTAACGCAATATCAAGCAAAGGGCAACCTTCAATCTCTACAAGGGCTTTCGGACAGTTATTAGTAATGGGGTGCAGCCGGCTTCCAACACCTGCTGCAAATATCATAGCATTCATGTGTGATTTTTTTGCTGTTGTAATATTTACAAATAAAAATACCTGCAAAGATAATAAAATTGGACGCAGAACAGATAAACTATATACCACTTCCGCAGATAATATCTAAAATGATAATTGAAAATGAAGAGTTGAAAGTTGGAAATTAAGAGTTTATCGCGATGTTCTTCAACTTTCAATTTTCAACTCATGAAATATTGTTTGCGATAGATTTTAGGGAACTTCAAAAATTAGATTTTTAGAGGCTTGCGACTAAGGTAAAAGCGGAGTTTACTAAAATAAATTAGCAGTTTATCGAAGGTGAATAAAAAGCTGTTTTTAAAAGTTCCATTCATTATTTGGTGTAGTATAGGAAATAAATTGTATTGCAATAATACTTTTTTTACATATCTTTGCCCCGTTGTATTCAAGATACGATACAACAAAAATCGAATGTTGCAATAAATATTTTTATAATAATGACACTGAAAGATTTATCACCACAAACGGTATGGCATTATTTCGGCGAAATTTGTCAAGTGCCGCGTCCATCAAAACACGAAGGACAAATAATAGAGTATTTGATAAATTTCGGAAAACGGCACGGGCTCGAAACCAAGTGCGATGAAACAGGCAATGTGTTGATTTCGAAAAAAGCCACACAGGGCTTTGAAAACCGTAAAACCACTGTTCTACAATCGCATATAGATATGGTGTGCGAAAAAAACAGCAGTTCGACTCACAATTTTATGAAAGACCCGATTGTGCCTTTTGTGCAAGACGAATGGGTGAAAGCAGAAGGTACAACGCTTGGCGCCGACGACGGCATTGGAATGGCGGTTCAGTTGGCAATACTTGCGGCGAGCGATTTGCAGCATGGCGCCATAGAATGTCTGTTTACAGTGGACGAAGAAACAGGATTATCGGGCGCTTTCGGTTTGAAAGAGGGATTTTTCACAGGAAAAATACTAATCAATCTCGATTCGGAGGAAGAAGGAGAGATTTTTATAGGATGCGCTGGCGGAATGGATTGTTCAGGACGTTTTGATTACGAATACAGCGAGGTTCCCGAAGGGTGGTTTGCTTTTAGAGTTGCTGTTTCGGGATTGCAGGGCGGACATTCGGGCGACGACATTCATCGCGGATTGGGTAATGCCAATAAGCTGCTGACACGTTTTTTGCATACGATAACTCGCGAAACAGGCTTCAGGCTGGCTGCTATCGACGGCGGTAACCTCCGAAACGCCATTGCCCGCGAGGCTTGGGCTGAAGGAGTTGTTCCTTTCGAAAAAAAAGAAGATGTGCGAGTGTTGCTCAACATTTGCGCTTCCGAATTTGAGAACGAATACAAAGGGGTTGAGGCCGGTCTTCGCCTGACGCTCGAAACAGTCGATACGCCAAGTTGTGTTTTCAAGGAGTCGCTCCAAAGTCGTTTGCTACACGCTCTTTACGCAATGCCGCACGGTGTTATTGCCATGAGTCGCGATATTCCGGGTTTAACAGAAACTTCGACCAATCTGGCGTCTGTAAAAATGAAAGATGATGGTATTTGGCTTGCTACAAGTCAGCGCAGTTCAGTGGAGTCCGAGAAACGGGATATTGCCAACATGGTTGAGTCGGTTTTCAGGCTGGCTGGCGCCGAGTGCTTTCATTCCGACGGTTATCCGGGATGGGCGCCCAATACGGATTCCGCAATTCTGAAAACGGCAGTTGATACTTATCAGAAACTTTTTGGCACAAAGCCCGAAGTTAAAGCCATTCATGCAGGTTTAGAATGTGGTTTGTTTCTCGAAAAATATCCGGGATTGGATATGATTTCGGTAGGACCTACGCTTAGAGGTGTTCATTCGCCCGATGAAAGGTTGTTGATTTCAAGCGTTCCAAAGTTTTGGGAGCATCTGCTCGAAATGCTTGCACAAATACCGGAAAACAAAGGGTAAAAGTATTTGTTCATAAATCGTTGTCTGTTTAAATATAAATGCAAAATCAAATAATTTGTAAATTTAGGCAGACATTTTACACCCCCGATGGCTGAAATTGCGTATCAATGTCGGAATTGAAGTAAATGATAATATAAATATAAAATTAAGATGAAAAAAGTTAGAACCAAACACTTCCAATACACAGGATTGGATGATTACGACAAAGAAATTGACGTACAAATTAATGAGTTTTTAGACGCGGAATGTATTACATCCAACAGAGTGATAAGCCTGAACTATTCGGCTCACTCATCAGGAGTAACCAACATTTATACAGCATTGCTGCTTTATGCAGTAGAATGAATAAGAATAAAATAGTAGAGGCAAGACAAATTCTTGCCTCTACTATTTTTTGTGTTACTGCCGAAAATGTGCATTCTTTTTTAACTTAGTGAGGATTTTTGAACGTGATAACGCGGATTTTTTGCGAATAATTATTTAGATAACGATAATATTTTCATTTGTTTTATCTGTGAAAATCTGTATTATCCGTGTCATCCGCGTTCTGTTTGAACAGTTTCTATGCTACAATTTTACAGCCTTTAATGTATTCTGCAACAGCGAAATAATGGTCATCGGTCCTACGCCGCCCGGTACGGGTGTAATATAACTGCATTTGGGGGCAATATTTTCGAAGTCAACATCGCCTATCAATTGCCAGCCACGCTTGGTGTCGGGGGCATCAACGCGAGTGGTGCCTACGTCAATAATTACGGTTCCCTGTTTCACCATGTCGGCTTTCAAGAATTTGGGTTTCCCCAATGCGGCAACAATTATATCTGCCTCAAGGCAAAGTTCTTTGAGGTTTGCAGTTCGGCTGTGGCAAACGGTTACAGTAGCGTCGGCAAAAACGCCTTTTTGCGAAAGCAGAATGCTCATGGGGCGTCCTACGATATTGCTTCTGCCAATTACTACGGCGTGCTTCCCTTTTGTTTCGATATTGTAGCGTTTCAACAGTTCCATGATGCCCTGCGGCGTTGCCGAAATAAAACAGGGCATTCCAAGTATCATCTTTCCGAGATTAACCGGATGAAAGCCATCCACATCTTTACGCGGGTCGATGGCTTCGGTAATCTTTTCTTCGGAGATGTGTGCCGGTAGGGGCAGTTGCACGATAAACCCGTCGATGTCGCTGTCGACGTTCAACTTCTGCACACAGGCGAGCAGTTCGTTTTCGGTAACATCACTGTTGAAACGAACAAGCGACGAGTTAAATCCGACTTCTTCGCACGCCTTGACTTTTGATGCGACATAACTTTCGCTTCCACCATCGTTACCTACCAAAACAGCGGCTAAATGCGGACGTTTTCCGCCGTTGGCTATAATATGTTTTACTTCGTCGGCAATCTCCTGTTTTATTGTCTGCGAGGTTGCTTTTCCATCAATCAACTGCATCATATTTTATCTTCTTTTCTTTTTTTGTACTCCCTGCATTCGTTTTGGCGCCGAAGCCATCATTTTTTTTGTCATATTACCGGCTTGTCCCGACGACTGTGTCATCATTTTCATCATTTTGCGTGTTTCGTCGAATTGCTTTAGCAAACGGTTTATTTCAGGAATATTGGTTCCACTTCCGGCTGCGATACGTTTTTTCCGGCTGCCGTCAATTATTGAAGGAGTTTCGCGCTCGGCAGGCGTCATCGAATAAATAACGGCTTCAATAGTTTTGAAAGCGTCATCGTCGAGTTCCATATTCTTCATCATCTTTCCTACGCCCGGAATCATACTCGCAAGGTCTTTCAGATTCCCCATTTTCTTGATTTGATGAATCTGATTCAGAAAATCGTTAAAGTTAAACTGGTCTTTCGCAATTTTCTTTTGAAGTCGGCGAGCTTCTTCGGCGTCGAACTGTTCCTGTGCGCGTTCAACAAGCGAAACAATATCGCCCATTCCCAGAATACGGTCAGCCATACGGTTGGGATGAAATACGTCGAGCGCATCCATCTTTTCGCCTGTACCTACAAATTTGATGGGTTTATTTACAACGCTTCGAACCGAGAGTGCAGCGCCACCGCGCGTATCTCCGTCGAGTTTGGTAAGTACAACACCGTTGAAGTCCAATCGGTTATTGAACTCCTTTGCGGTGTTAACGGCATCCTGCCCCGTCATTGAATCAACCACAAAAAGTATTTCGTGCGGATTTACGGCATCCTTAACGGCGGCAATTTCGTTCATCATCTGTTCGTCAACAGCCAAACGACCGGCGGTGTCAATGATTACAACATCGTAACCTTTCAGTTTTGCCTGTTTTATACCTTCTTTTGCAATCTTAACAGGGTCGTTGTTGCCCAATTCGGCGTAAACAGGCACTTTAATCTGTTCGCCCAACACCTGTAGCTGGTTAATGGCAGCAGGACGGTACACGTCGCCCGCTACCAGCATAGGCTGCTTGCCTCTTTTGGTTTTCAGCATATTTGCCAGCTTTCCGCTGAAAGTGGTTTTACCCGACCCCTGCAAGCCTGCAATCAAAATAACGGCGGGGCTTCCCTTTATGTTGATGTCGGTAGCGTCGCCGCCCATTAAAGCCGTCAGTTCGTCGTGAACAATTTTCACCATCATCTGCTCCGGCTTCACAGCGTTGAGCACATTTTGTCCCAGCGCTTTTTGCTTCACCGTTTCAGTAAAAGTTTTCGCGGTTTTGTAGTTTACGTCGGCGTCGAGCAACGCTTTACGAATATCTTTCAGCGTTTCGGCAACATTTATTTCGGTAATTTTGCCCTGCCCTTTCAGTATTTTAAACGAGCGTTCGAGCTTTTCCGATAGATTTTCAAACATTTCAATCAGTTTTAATTTCGCCGCAAAATTAACATTTTATTCAATAGAATGAACATCAATAAGATTTTTTATTATATGATTATTCATTGACATACTTATTGCAGGTAATCTGTTGCGCTCATCCTTAACTATACGCTGACAATAAAATTGTTGAAAATATTTTCACAAATTAAGAAGAGATGCATAAAAGATATTGTAATTTTTGGGATGAATTTAAAAAGGGACGTGTATTGAAAAATAGAGCAAGGCACAGTTGAAATGTTAAAATATAAAGGTTTTACGGAGTAAGCAAAAAGTTGGTATCATGTTTTGAGTTGGTTTCTCGTTGTGCCAAAAATTGAAAATTATTGGCTGAATTTAAAAATGACAAAAAAATAAATTACTACAGGTGATGCTAATATGTATAAAGGCTCCCTCTCAATGAAAATTGCAACCAAAAATAAATAGGATTATTCTTTTTTACTGATGATTTTCATGAGAGGGAGCAGATAATTAATGTGCTATTTTTTGAGGCAATATAAATAACCACAAAAAACGGTACCTCCAACCAATTCGCATTATCCAATAATCTGTTGGATAATGCGAATAAAGGCTCGCAACTCCGATTCTTTCTTTCGGCACTCCGCTTTACCGCTATCGGTAAGATAATAATAATGACGAACACGCTTCCCAATGTTCTCGGTTTCAATCTCAACAAAACCAATCTCTCTGAATTTGTGCAGTGCGGGATACATCGACCCTTCTTTAATCAGTATCCTGTCGCCCGACAGGTTCTTAACGGTTTGCGCCATCTGGTATCCGTACATTTTGCCGTTATCGTTCAACAGTTTGAGGATGATAACGGGCAAAATCCCTTTCAAAAGCTCTTTATCAAACATAAGAAGGCGTTTTTAGTGTGATTTCCTGAATATTTTGAATGAACACATCGAAAACACTACGGCATACAGGCATATCACTCCCATCAAAAGAAGGATATACACGCCGGGGAAGTGGCATAGGGCAAACAATGCAGCAGCTGCAAGCAGCGCTACGCCAGCAATACCAAATAGATGGAATACTTTTTTACCCGAAACAAGTTTCAGTGTGCGGACAATAATTGCGGGTAAGAACAGAAGCAGGGCAACGGCGACAGTTATCAGCAATGCTAACTGCGCAAATGGCAAGTGCAGCGCTTTCATGATAACGGTTGCCAACACACCTGTAATTGCGATGAGTCCGGATACTCGCACGATGTTGTCGATCCGTTTTCGGCTTTTAGAAGTAAGGAGAAATAGTGTTTCGTTCTGGATTGGGTTTAAACCATCGGGGCACATTCGCTGCAAAGCGCCCTGCAAGGCGATTTCAAAATCCGTCCCTTTCTGCATTTCGTCCTCAACAATGCAGCACAAGTGGTCGATAAGGTCTTCTTTCAAATCAGCCGACTTAATGCTGCTGCGGTTTACTGTATTAGTAATCCGCTCGATTTGCAATTCACTTAATACACTCATCTTAAAACAATTTTTATTTGTTAGTAAATCAGAGATAAATACATTGCACAAAAATACATCGCAATTCTATATATGCAAAAGAAAAATTGTACTTTATATTTATTTAACTGATATTGTAAAGTGGTTAGACGCTGTCGGCAGATAAGTCCTGAATTTGCCTGATGCCATGTAGAGTTATAGCACGCCACATTTCGGAAGACTGTTAAGCCGGCAGGAAAACGCTTGCGCCATTTTGTTGTCTATTGCTTAATTTTCCTAAATAAATTTGTGAATGTAACACCGCAGGGAGGCGATAAATCGTGCCCCTGATTTTCTGAACGCAGACACCAAACAAACCCTTTTGAAAATATGAAATTTGGCGTTATTATTGAAAAATCTTCCGTATCAGCTGAGCGGCGGCGGTAATGATATAAGTGCAATATTTCAACCAAAAACAGTATCTTTGCCATCGCATAAAAAATCATAACAGCATAAGTGAAACAGCCGGAACCAGCAGTCGTTGAAATTGAAGATATAGGAACTGTTCTGCTAAAGCCTTCGGGCAGGCACAAACGAATCAGTATCCAACTTAAACCGTTTGAAGGAGTTGAAGTTTTATTTCCATTGCATTATCCGTTGCAAAAGGCAATGGAGTTTGTACTGCAAAAACGCAACTGGATTATTCAATCGCAAAAAAAAATCAGAAGTCATGAAAAGAATTATACTGTTTTTGACGAAAACACTGTTTTCCGAACCGCCGGTTTTGCTCTTTCCATCCGCAAGGCGTCCCGTACCGATGTGCGCCTGCAACTGCGCGACGGGATACTGCACGTATATTATCCCGAACACATTCCTGTTTCGCATCCACCCATACAGGAGGCTATCCGCTACGGAATAGATGAGGCAATGCGCCTTGAAGCAAAACGTGTGTTGCCGCAAAAAATCAGGATGCTTGCCGCAGCCAACGGATTTACTTATAAAAATGTTTTTGTTAAGAATCTGAAATCGCGATGGGGCAGTTGTTCCTTCGAAAACAACATTAACCTGAACCTGCAACTGATGCGTTTGCCTGAACCAATGATTGATTATGTACTGTTGCACGAGTTGTGCCATACGGTTGAAAAAAATCACGGCGCAAGTTTCTGGAAACTGTTGAACAAATGCACCGCCAACAGTGCAAAAATGCTCGCAAACAAAATGAAAGAATACAACACACAGATATATTAAATTACTGAGCGGGGAGTTTTTTCATTATTCTCAACTCTTAACTAAAATAATTATGGATTGGTCAAAACTGCTATCAACAAAGCGAACAGGGCAAGAAACAAGTAATACCGGTCATCACGACAGAACGCAGTTTCAGCGCGATTACGACCGTTTAATTTTCTCTTCGCCTTTCAGACGGATGCAGGACAAAACGCAGGTGTTTCCGCTACCGGGCAGCATATTTGTTCACAACAGATTAACACACAGCCTTGAAGTTGCAAGTGTGGGACGCTCGCTGGGCAATAATGTTGCCCGCTTCTTGATTCGGAACGGCAAAACAACTGCCACGCCGCTCGTCGAAGAGCTTGGAGCAGTTACTGCTGCCGCTTGTTTGGCTCACGACATGGGAAATCCTCCGTTTGGACACAGTGGTGAAAAGGCTATTTCGCAATTCTTTAAATCGGGCGCCGGAAAAAGTCTCGAAACACTGGTAGCAAATACAGATGTGTGGAACGATTTTATAGATTTTGAAGGCAATGCCAATGCTTTGCGATTGCTTACCCGCCAGTTTGCAGGACGACGAAAAGGCGGCTTTGCACTTACTTACACAACAGTGGCGTCAATCGTAAAATACCCTTACGCTTCGGGAATCGAAAGTATGAAAAAATACGGATTCTTTCAATCCGAAAAAGAAGCGTATTACAACATTGCCCGTGAACTCAATATTCCCGAAGTTTCGGACAGACAGGGAGTATTTTGCCGCCATCCGCTTGTATATCTTGTTGAAGCAGCCGACGACATCTGCTATCAAATAATGGATATTGAAGATGCGCACAAATTAGGTATTCTTTCTACCGAAGAAACCCGCTCACTTCTGTTTGCCTTTTTCGATAAAAAAACAGAACAAAAACAATATAAGCGCATCAACAGTGTTTTTAGCGAAGTTACGGATACCAACGAACAAATTGCCTATTTGCGCGCAAATATCATTGGTAAATTAGTCGATTTATGCACAGGAATTTTCTGTGATAATCACGACGCTATTCTCGAAGGCGATTTTAATCAGCCCCTGATAAAAAGTTTAGAAGGCGCTCCATCCCAAGCCATACAAAGATGCATCGAAACCGGTTATTCCAAAATATACAAACATCCGGCGGTAGTCGAAATCGAAATATCGGGTTTCAAAATTATTGATTCGCTGCTGAATGAATTTACGCGGGCAGTGCTGCATCCCAACGACCACTATTCGGGCTTACTGCTGCCATTTATTCCGGCACAGTTAAGAGTTCATGCCAATGCGCCTGTAGGCGAAAAACTCCAGACTGCGCTCGACTTTATTTCGGGCATGACCGACATTTATGCCCTCGACCTGTTTCGTAAAATAAACGGCATTGGCTTAGCAGATAAAAGAATGAAAGTATAACGACTACTTGGGTAGTTCTGTTTACGAAATGCTGTAAAAATGAGGCTTAACCAATAATTATTTTGTTACTTGTATTAAAATACCTAACCCAAACATGGTTTAACACTCCTGTTTGGGTTTGTTGCTTTATTTATGTAATTAATACATGCAATTTATCGCCCGCAATTTTTGGCAGTGCATTTTATGCAGGAATTATACCGTCCGCTTTTGCGGACATGGCAATTCTTGCAGAATTTGTACCATCCGCATTTGCGGATGAGGCAATTCTTACAGGATTCGTACCGTCCGCATTTGCGGATTAGGCAATTCTTGCAGAATTTGTACCGTCCGCTTTTGCGGATGAGGCAATTCTTGCAGGATTCGTACTGTCCGCATTTGCGGATGGCTTTTATATTAGATTTCTTCGGAAAATAGAAGACATATTTTGACTTCACTCGGCAGGACATATTTTTTTGAAGATATGAATTATCCGCGAAAACGGAACAATGTGGAGTGGTAGTGGCATTAACAGGGGGATTAGACATTAACAGCAGTAGCAAACAAGGGGGCATGCCCCCTTGTCAAAAGGAACGGTAGAATATCCGCGAAAGCGATGAGATATCGGGTGTAAATAAAACATTCTGTCGCTATTTTCCGAAGGGGTTTATTCAAAATTTAAGTATCAAACATAAATTAATTGATACAGTCTTTTACCACAAAGTTCGCAAAGAACACAGTGCCCTTTGTGAACAGCCTCGTGCTCCCTGTGCTTTACTTTTAGTGTAAATTAATTTTTGATAAGTA
>JAITVO010000134.1 GCA_031285765.1 Cytophagaceae bacterium
CGAATACGCGCGTTATATAAAATCAATTTGATATAATCTCTAATAATAAGGGATTAAGTAAGAACAGATAATACATAGCTACTGAGGTTGTTTTTTGCAAAATGAGTTTTTTTGATAACCCACAACAGTTTATTTACGTGTAAATACAGCAAGCAATTATACTCAAGCGGAAATAAATTGCAAATAGCAGAGGCTTCATGTACCGGTTCAACCGCCAGCCTGCACCGGCAATGGGGCAGGCCCCATTGTTACTTCTGTTCGCAAATCAATTTTGGTTGAGTATAATATTATTGTCGTAAAAAAAACATAGTTTTTATCCGTTTGTATGCATATTAAAGATTTTATACTATATTTGCCCCTCGAAAAAATAATGTTTCATCACTTAAATAAAAATACAATGTCAGTAAAATTTTATTTCTTGAAAATTTGAAAAGGTCTAAACCTTTTGTATAAAACCCGTACAGGTTTTTGGACAGAGCCGTAGAGCGGTTTTTAAACACGAGAAATAGATATTTAAACAAAGTGAATTTTATAATGAAATAAACAGATAACAACCGTGCCGAAAGGCACAAAGGCAAAAAAAATAGCATTTTGCTATATCTTGCTTTTCGGAATGTAGGAAGTTCAGAAAATAAATCAAGATAAGTATGAATGTTCGTAGAAATGCGGACTTACTTATCAGATTTATGGGTATTTCCTACAACCTCGAAAAGCAGATATTTAAGTCCGCTTATTTTTTATCAAAAACCAAAACATCCGACGACGGCTCGACCGCCACAGCATATATCGGCAGACCCTCAACTGTTCCAAAAAAATGTGGAGTGAAACTGCACAGGCACTTAAAACAGAATGCAGGGAGAACAGAAAACTCCAACAAACGGGCAAGACCTGCAAAGCCACTCAGAGCAGGATGAATTTGGTTATACAACAGTTTGCCCCCCAAGGGCCTACATTAAAGTCTTTATTGCTATGAGAAAGAAATTTAAAACTCTGTTTTTAGTTGTTTTTGTGTGTTGCGGGCTGGTTAATTCGCAACAGCGCAGCAAGTATGCTGTCAGCGGTACTAATGAAATCTCAAAAAAAGATGTTGTTACTGATGCAAACAGCATGGAAACTGTGCTTGAAGCCGTAAAAGCAAGGAAAATAACCGGCAGGAAACTTCAGGCACAGGCATGGACAAAACCTTCCGGAATGCCGGAAAGCAGCAGCCGAAACAGCGCGTAAATATTGAAACGCGAAAATCGGGAAAAAAAGGCGTTGCCACCATCACCGTAAAGGTGGTTGGCGACCCGTGGGAAAACGGCACTGGCGTTCAGATGATTCTGGACAGCGACTGTGTAATATACGACGAATATCAGCTTGGCTTTAGCGGCTGGGACGATATGTACGGGAAATGCGAATATACCATCCCCGAAAATATTACGCCCGACCCTGCCAGCGCTTCGGTGGTGATCGACGGCTCGCTGTCTGTTGACATACCCGGAGGCGCCTACGATTTTGTAGTTGTGCGTCCCACAGGCAGTGATATT
The DNA here is from genome assembly GCA_031285765.1 of Cytophagaceae bacterium. GTDB lineage: Bacteria > Bacteroidota > Bacteroidia > Bacteroidales > Marinilabiliaceae > WRMI01. Next base: position 1,530 of record JAITVO010000134.1, read on the forward strand.
CTGATGCTGGTGTGGGGCGAACTGTATCCCAACCAGATTATTCGGGCATTTATCGACAACTACACCTTTCAGGAAGGCTACGAATACCTGTTTACGGTTGAGAATGGCTACAGCAGTACGGTTGAATTTAATGCAGAATACGATGCCACACTGACCAACCTTGCTATTCCTGCCGCATCGCCTGACTTAACGGCGCAGGAAGCAATAACCGTTACGCTGCTGAACAACGGGTTTCAGAACTGTTCGGGAATGAGCCTTTCCTACAGCATAAACGACGGGGCTGTAGTAACCGAAACGTTTGCGGCAGTATTGCCGCCGGGCGTAAGTACACCGTACACCTTTGCTGCAAAAGCCGACCTGTCGGCAGGCGGGCTGTACAAAATTGAAGCATGGGTGGACTACACCCGCGATATGAGTCCGTGGCGAAACCGCATTACTGGCTACACCGCCAACCGTTCTCCGATGGCGCTGCCGTTTAAGGACAACTTTGACGACCGTGCAAGTCTTGCCTTATGGACGGTTATTGACAACGACGGCGATGGCTTCAATTGGGAATACGAATCCATGCTTCCGGACGAACACGGAGGCGAAGGCAGTATGCGGGGCGAAACGTCGTGGGCAGGGGGAGGTGCTGCCGACGACTATTTAATTACGAATGCCATCATTATCCCCAAAGCTGGAACATATAACCTATCCTTCTTTTCCTACCCTCTCGGTGTAGGATATGGCGAAACCGAATCGCTCGAAATTATGTACGGCGCCTCGCCAAACCCCGAAGAAATGACACTGCTGCAGGATTACCAGTGGACTGACTGGAACTGGAAACTGAACTTCAAGGATTTTGAGATAGAAACCCCCGGCAACTACTACTTTGCTTTCCATTATAACACAAATCCAACGCAAGTGTTTGGAACGCTGCTTATCGACAAGGTATGGATAAGAGAAGGAGCGTATCAAAGCAGCCCCGACATGCGGTTCAGTACACTCTTTGTGCCCGTTCCGGCATGCGAAATAATCAACGACTATGTGGGTGCCGAAGTTTTCAACAACGGCTTGGCGCCCATCGAAGAGTTTACACTCACCTATCAGGTGGGCGACGGCACACCCGTGAGCCAAACGTTTCAGCAGCACATCGGCATACGGGAGTCGGTTATTGTTGATTTTGACCAAACGGTTAATATTGCACAGATGGGCGACCATACCGTAAAATTCACCGCCGCAACGCCCGGAGAACAGGATGACTATCTCGTTGACAACGAAGCCGAAGCCATCGTACACGTTGTAGCGCCCATAACCGAACTTCCGTTTGTACGGGACTTTGACTTTGCTACACAGCGTTCCGACTGGTACCCCGCATTTCAGGGACAGTGGATACTCAACACACAGGGGCAGGGCTATTACTACTGGGCTGTAACCGAAAACGTACCGTTCCTTTCACGATGCGTAACGCTGGAGCCTGAAGTGTACCGTTTTAAATATACCTACACTTCGGGATACATGACAGCAACCGACGACTTTTACGTAGCCTTCGGCAAACAGGGAACCGACCCCATGTCGTGGCCGGCAGTCAACACGCACACCGAAAGCTATACAGCGGATGTACAGACGGAAGACTTCTTTACATTTGAAGTTAGTGAACCGGGCGAATACGTGTTTGCAATCGTTCCTACCCGTTTGGGAGGCACCCTGCGCATATTCGGCGCCTCGCTTGGCGTGGTGCCTGAGCACGATATTGAGTTCCGAGGCATTACATCCCCGCTTTCGTTCCCGCACATTACACCCAAACATCAAACCAAAGGCGCGAAAAAATTCACCACCGCCATCCAGAACATGGGGCAAACCGGAGCCGAAAGCGGTAAGATAGACATTCTGCACAATGGCGATATAATTGGCACCCAAAACGTTTCCTTTACGGATATGGAAGAAGTTGCCAGTGTAGCTGTTGAGGCTGTGTTCAACGAAATTCCTGTCGGAAACGCAACCGTTACATTCAACGTATCTAACGAAAATGGTGTAAATCGAAGCGTGGATGTACTGAAGATAGTATCCGACTCCACTTTTGCATGGGACAGGTGCGGCAACGAATATCTCGGCGGCTTTGGATTGAACGGTGGAACCGCACGGTTTGGGCTGCTTTACGAACTGCAGAACAAGGACGTCCTTACAACCCTTACCCTTGGTCTGTTTGACGAGACCAATACTTATGAGGAGCGCGATTTCGAATTTGCCGTCTATGCCATGGCCGACAACTCCACACTGGGCGAAATGCTCTTTGAAACCACCTTTACCCGCCCGCAGGGAAGCAACTATATGCCCTTTACGTTCGATGTGCCCGATACGGAACTGCTTCCCGGAACCTATTTATTTGAAATCAGGCAGCTGACTTCAAAGAATATTGGTATTGTCTGCGACAATACGCTCGACGGAGTGATTTACGATACTACTGACGGCACCCTTATTCCGATTGAAGGATTGGGACTGGGCACCATTCTTCTGCGTCCCAATCTCGGCAAAATGGGAAGTGTAGGAATTTCGCAGGAGCGCCTCTCCGAAAATTCGCTGACGCTCTACCCCAACCCGTCAAATGGCACGCTCAGTGTTACACAGAAAGGCGTAACAATTGAGCGGATTACGGTATTCGATGCATCCGGAAAAATGCTGCTCAAAAAAGAGATCAACAGCAACACCGGCACACTGAACACCGAACAGTTTGCTAAGGGAATCTATTTCATTACCGTTCAGTCGCAGGCAGGCATCGTATCGTCCAAATTTACGGTACTGTAACACCCGCTTGACCAACCGTTAACAGGAGGATAATTTTCCGAAAGGAGGATTATCCTCTCTGTTTTTTATCCCAGCATACCCTCCACCCTCCTGCACAAAACTTTTCATCTTTCCCCTATAAATTTATACAAAGTGTGCGAGTTCATAATTTTTCGTCTTATGATTGCGATTTTCCCCTGCAAGCTTGGTTTGTGCTGTTTAAGGCTCAAACATTAACTCAAGTTTGTGTGTTATCGGGCAAGTAACAAAACTTTTCCCGTCATAAATCGCACAAAATATCGTATCTTTGTGCACATCTATAGGGCAAACGCATGAAATTTAAGTAATCAAATTTCTAATATATTCTACCTGATATGCGGCTTTTAGTCTTCGTTTATTCAAACTCAACCTGTCGTTATGTTCTTTTATAATTTACAGGGCAAGTTTCCTTAAAGTTGAAAAGTTTTCATGGACATTTTCCTTTCTGGCACGGGAATCGTCTTCTCTGAAAGTTACATCCAGATGCCAGTGCAAATGATTTTCTATAC
>JAITVO010000164.1 GCA_031285765.1 Cytophagaceae bacterium
CTCTAAAAACTCAAAGTTCGAGGCTTGCGAGGCGATAAAAGCGCAGTTTACATGAACGTAAATGAGCATTTTATCGTCCGAAGCATAACGAAGAAATTGGAGTTTTTAGAGGTTCCCAAAAATTATTTTATTGTGTATTGTCTGTTATACAATGCTTTCTCAAAACCTCATTTTACAAATTAAATAACCTCAGTAACTAATGAAATTGCAAACACAACAACCTTATTATCTCATTATATCGACGCTGAAATGAGGCAATAAGGTTGGTATTGATGGTATAATGCTACTGAGGCTGTTTTTTTCAGTAAGATGAGATAAGCAATATCAGGCAGTTTTCATACAGCGTCTTTATCATCCCTTATAAATCTTTCAAAAGCACATTTTCGTTCATCTTTTGTTATCCCAAAATAAAGATATAAATTTGCACCCGAATAGGTACTTATTAATTATAACAAATACAATATGCATCGTATCTTTTCTGCGCTCAATGCCTGTAAGATTATATTAACTGTATGCACAGTAGCAATTTTTATGAACGGATGTATTCCGCAACGGGAAACTGTTTATCTTCGAGATTTATCGGAAGAAAAAGATTACGAAAACCCATACAGCGAACTCAAAAGCATTACCGACAGGTATCAGTTGCGCCCCAACGACCAGCTCTACATTCAGGTAACGACATCCGACCCTAAACTTTCGGAATTTTTTAATCCGAGCAGGTTGGGAGGCGCTTTAGGAAGTGCAAATCAATCATTATCGCTTTATACTTATGTTATTGACGACAATATGGATATTGATTTTCCGTTTGTTGGCAAAATCAATCTGAAAGAGTGTACGCGGGTAATGGCTGAAGAGAAAGTTACGGAAGTATTGCAGCCATTTTTGAAGGAAGCGCAGGTTTTGGTACGGCTGTACAATTCGTCGTTTATTGCGTTGGGCGAATTTGGAAACGTAGGACGCATTGATATGGGCAAGGAACAGGTTACAATATTTGAAGCAGTGGCGCTAGCAGGCGACATAAAATCGCACGGAAAAAAACGGCAGGTTCAGATTACGCGCCCAACGTCCAACGGCTCTGTTACTTTTTTTGTGGATTTAACCGACCGGAATATTGTTGATTCAGACCAATATTATATATACAGTAACGATATTATTTATGTACGACCAATGAAAGCCAAGTCGTGGGGATTTGGCGAATCGTTTTCGTTCGGAATTTTCAGTTCTACAATCGGTATGGTTAGCTCAACCATAGCGCTGATATTTACCATTCAAGCATTAAAAAAATAATAAACCGCCCATTTTTATGAGTATTCCCGAAAATCACGCAAAACAAAGTAAAGGTTATTTAAAAGAAAACTCGGCGTCAAGTTTCAATTTCGATTACAAAAGAATATTTTTCGAAACGATTCGACACTGGTGGTTGTTCATTATAACGCTCGGACTTGCGTTTGGAACGGTTTACATGCTTCATCGCTACACCAAACCTGTTTACAGCGCCACCATGTCGCTTTTGATTGAAGAGAGAGGTTCGGAACAGCCGCAAAACAGCATGATGGAAGGATTTGGACTGAGTTCGGGAATGAGAACCATCGACAATCAGATTGCAATTTTGAAGTCGTGGGAAATGTTTCGTTTTGCAATTAATGAGCTCGACTTCAATCTGGCATATTTCAAAGCTGGACGCATAAAGGATTCGGAAATATACGGAAGCGACAATCCGTTTACTGTACTGTTCGACTCGGCAGCGCCGCAGTTAATCAACACGCCAATATATTTGCATCACATTGACGATTCGCATTTTCAACTGACCGTTGACAGCGAAAACGGAAATACAAACTCTACATTTATATATAAACAGGAACGAACAGGCTCCGGTTTCGACAGGATTCATTTTCAGGAGACCTTTCGGTACGGCGACGTGATTGAAACGCCATGGCTGAAAATTACAGTAAATAATAACAGTTTAAACGAGCCTGATATAAACGGATATTATTTTGAGTTTTACGACCCCAATGCGCTGGCTACGCAATACCAAAGGTATTTTCAGGCTGTTAAGGCTGACGAAAACAGCAGCATTGTTCATCTTGCAGTTACAGGATTCAATTCGGCAAAAAATATTATTTTTCTCAATACGCTTTCAAAAGTTTTTATCCGGAACAATCTGGAAAAGAAAAATCAGATAGCTACCAATACAATTGATTTTATTGAGGGGCAGTTATTGAGCGTTTCCGATTCGCTTACGCAAACAGGCAGTGCACTGAGTAAATTCAGAACCGACAATCAACTTCAAAGTATTTCCGAACAGACAAAACTGCTGTTCACACGTTTGGAAACAGCTAAAAACCAAATTTTAGAGCTGAACATATCCCGAAATTATTATCAGTATCTTAACAATTATTTTTCGGCTGATACAGTGTTTAGCACAACAATTGCTCCTGCCGCATTCCCCATCCAAAATACACTTATATCGAATCAGATATTAAGCATTATTGAAATGAATAACGAGCGGCAAAGAATCGGTTTAGACCGAAATCCGCTTATTCGGGAGATGGACGAAAAACTCGAAGTTGCACGCCGCACGCTGCTTAGCGCCATCAATAGTCAAATACAGATTATCGACTCAGATATAAAACGACTGCAAACCGTACAGATAGAAACCTCTGCACAACTGTATCAGCTTCCCGAAACCGAACGTAAACTGCTGGGCATTGAACGTAAATTCGATTTGAACAACGAAGTATATACTTTTTTACTGAGAAAACGCAGCGAATCACAGATTCAAAAAGCGTCGAACACGCCCGACCATTCGGTGCTCGAAACAGCCAAACACGCAGGGCAAATTCATCCTATAGCTTCGCGCGACCGCCAAAGGGCTTTAATCGTTGGTTTACTGCTACCTATTCTGTTTGTTGTTGCCAAACAGCTTTTCAATGATAAAATAACGGGAAGCGACGATATTGAACGCCTTACCACTTTGCCAATTATAGGACATATTCTTCATAATACAAAAGATGATAACGATGTGGTGCATCAGCACCCTAAATCGGTAGTTGCCGAAACGTTTCGCCGAATACGGACGCGGCTCGAATTTCTCACCCAAAATATTAACACGCCTGTTGTTGCCGTTTCGTCGTCGATGCCTGGGGAGGGGAAAACATTTTGTGCCTATAATATCGCGTCGGTATTTGCCATAGCGGGTAAAAAAACCGTGCTGGTAGGTTTCGACCTGCGAAAACCGGGTCTGAACCGATTGTTAAAAACCGAAACAGGATTATCGCAATATTTAATTAATAAGGCGCAACTGAAAGATATACTTGTAGCCTCAAAGCAGGATAATCTTTCGATACTTCCGTCGGGCACAATTCCGCCCAATCCTGCCGAACTGATTGCTTCGCCGCGAACAGCCGAACTGTTTGATGAACTTAGGAAAGAGTTTGATGTTGTTATCCTCGATACGCCTCCGATGGGTATTGTTTCAGACGGATATATGCTTGCGCGATTTACCGACAGCGTGGTTTTTCTTACCCGTCAGCAATACACAGTAAAAGCCGCTTTTATAAGCGCTATCAGGCAAATGAACGACGAAGGCGTTAAAAATATCGGAATACTTATTAATGATATTCAACAGAAAAAAGGTATTCTTAAATATGGATATGGATATGGATATGGATATGGATATGGATATGGATATGGATATGGATATGGATATTATGAAGAATAATAAATTTCGTATAGACGCGGCATGCCGCGTCTATACAGCAACATTATTAATAATGTTGCTGATGTTGCCACTTTTTGCGAAAGCACAAACATACAATATTCAGCAAAATAACGGCTTCGACCCGCTTTCGAGAGTATTGTACCGCCCCGCCGTTAATCTGCATTCCGCCATTAAACCTTACAGGCTCGACCAGATTAACCAGTATTATTCAACCGATTCGCTTATTCAACGCGGCATCGGTAAACCGAATAAAAAGATGCACCTGTTGCGCCGCTTTGTTCACGACGATTTTTTGAAATGGAGCGACAGCGATATAACCGTGCGGATAAATCCACTGTTTAACTTTGAGTTGGGGCGCCAGTCCGCCAACGGGAAAAACACGTGGGTAAATACGCGGGGTGTGATGATTGAAGGGCAACTGGGCAAAAACTTTTCGTTTTACGGCGATGTTTACGAAAATCAGGCAGTGTTTCCCGATTATCTTACCGAATACATTGCCAAAAAACAGGTTGTACCTGGGCAAAGCCGAATAAAAAATTACGGCGAGGGCGGTTACGACTTTTCGCTGGCAAACGGTTACGTTTCGTACAACGCTGGGCGATGGATTAATCTTCAGCTTGGTTTTGGTAAAAATTTTATTGGCGATGGCTACCGCAGTCTTCTGTTGTCGGATAACACGCCGTCTTATGCACATCTGAAAATGACGGCAACCTTTTGGAAAGTAAAATACTGGTGGATGATAGCGCAGTTTCAGGAACTCAACGATCTTGATACACGAGTTGGCGACGACCGATTTAATTACAAATACGGCGCATTTCATTTTTTAGACTGGAACATTGGCAAACGTTTTACTTTTGGAATTTTCGAGAGCGTAATTTGGGCGAACGAAGACGAAAGCGGGTATCGCGGGCTTGATATAAATTATATGGTTCCGTTTCTTTTCTATCGTCCAGTTGAATTTGGGCTTGGTTCGCCCGATAATATGGTAATCGGTGTTAATGCAAAGTTTATCACTTGGAAAAACGCTGCACTTTACGGACAAATAATATTGAACGAGTTTAAGTTGGACGAAATACTTGCCCGCAACGGCTGGTGGGCAAACAAGCAGGGTTATCAGATTGGTTTTAAAGCCTACGACTTTTTGAACATCAAAAATCTTGACGTTCAAACCGAGTACAGTCAGGTGCGACCGTTTACTTATTCGCACTATTCGTCCATCACCAATTACGGACACTTTAATCAGGAATTGGCGCATCCGCTGGGCGCTAATTTCCGCGAAAACATTTCCATTTTGCGTTATCGATGGAAGCGCTGGCATCTGGAATTGAAAAGCATGATAGCCGTTCACGGCGAAGACAAAAACGTGGAAGAAACCAGAGATTTGGGCGCTACTGAATCGCGCACATGGATTATTAGCTACGGTGGCGACATTTTCAGGTCGAACCTCGACCGTTACGGCTCGCACAACCACTGGATTGGTCAGGGCTTGCGCACAAATATACTGAACTGGTCGGGCGAAATATCGTGGCTCGTCAATCCCAAAACCAACATGAACATTGCCGTTGGCGGGCAATATCGCACCTGCCAGAACGAACAAACGAACTCTGCCCGCGTGCTGCTGTTTGTTACATTGCGAACTTCGCTGCGAAACTTTTATTACGATTTTTAAGCCAATGAAAGACTATCATCCGCCCATGCATACCGCCGAACATATTTTGAACCGCACAATGGTCAATCTGTTCGGCTGCGACCGCTCATTCAGCAACCATCTCGAAAAGAAAAAGTCGAAATGCGATTACCACTTTTCGCGTTCCTTAACTCTTGACGAAGAAACTGCTATTGTAGAAAAGGTAAACGAACAAATCACTCGAAATTTAGATGTAACCGAAATATTTCTTACACGCGACGAAGCCCTGCAACGCTGCAATCTCAACCGTCTGCCCGACGATGCTGGCGAAACCGTCCACCTTGTACTGATTGGCGATTACGATATTTGTCCCTGCATTGGTAGCCACGTACAAAATACTTCCGAAATCGGGGCGTTTGTGCTGGTTTCTACTTCTTACGAAGACGGAGTATTGAGGGTGCGGTTTAAGTTGAAATAATTGATGTTAAGCACCCTGCATTAATTAATTGATACAATCTTTCACCACAAAGTTCACAAAAAACACACAAGGCTCACAAATACACAGTGTCGTTTGTGAATAACTTCGTGCTCCTTGTGATTTACTTTTAGTGTAAATTAATTTTTGATTTATACTTACAATACACAAAATGATATTAAACGCTTAAAATTGTGCCAAATTCAAATATCGAAACGCATCCACTTCCCCCTTTTTTGCCCAAAAATGCAAAAATATTGATGCTGGGAAGTTTTCCACCGAAAATGACACGATGGTCTATGAACTTTTTCTATCCGAATATCCAAAACGACATGTGGCGAATAATGGGCATCATCTTTTATAACGACAAATCGAAATTTGTTTGTCATCGTAAATTTGATGAGGCACTTGTTAAATCTTTCTGTGTCGAAAAAGGGATTGCCGTCAGCGATACCGCTGCTGCTGTTATTCGTTTGCAAAATAATGCATCCGACAAATTTTTGCAGATAGTTGAGAATGTAAATCTGGCTGCATTGTTACTGCAAATACCCGAATGTTACACCATCGTAACAACCGGACAAAAAGCAACAGATACCATTTTGTCGATAATTGATGCACAGGAACCCAAGGTGGGCGGTTATTCGGAATTTACATTTATCGGAAAATGTATGAAACTGTACCGAATGCCATCTTCGTCCAGAGCTTATCCTAAACCGATAGAGGAAAAAGCAGCAATATATGCCGACATGTTTGCTGGAACAGGGATACTATTCCGTTAGGGGACGCTCCGAGCAATATATTGAACTGATTCATATTATTTAACTCAAAGCGGTTTTTTCAATTCATAATTCATTTTATTATCTTTGCGCCCTGAAATTAAACAAAGTGGGAAGAATTGTTGCATTCGACGCAGGGAAAAAGCGTGTAGGCATTGCCGTTACCGACAGAGAGAAAATCATTGCCAACGGATTAACAACTTTGGCTGTTAACGAAGTCCTGCCTTTTCTCAGCGATTATACTCTCAAAGAGCCGGTCGAACTGTTTGTGCTGGGCTTTGCAAGGCAAACAAACGGCGATGAATCGGAATCAATGAAATATATACGCCCGTTTGCACAAAGTCTGAAAAATAAATTTCCGAATATCCCCATCGAATGGATGGATGAACGGTTTACAAGTCAAATAGCTTTCAAAAGTATGATTGACGGAGGTTTAAAAAAGAAGGCAAGAAGCGACAAGGCGATGATTGACAAAGTAAGTGCAACAATTATTCTTCAATCGTATCTTGAAAGTAAAATCAGGTAGAACGCAGGAAATACTCGATTCGTTAAAAAAAACACATAAAAATGATATACCCTGTAGTAGTTTACGGAAGCCCCGTTCTTAGAAAAAAGGCGGAAGATATCAACAAAAATTATGAAAATTTACCCGCTGTGATTAGCAATATGTGGGAAACCCTGCATCATGCCGATGGAGTTGGGCTTGCAGCGCCGCAAATAGGTTTGTCCATACGTCTTTTTATTGTTGATGGCTCCGTTTGGGCTGACGATTATCCCGAATTAAAGGATTTTAAAAAGACATTTATCAATGCAAATATTGTTGAAGCCAACGGCGAAACGATAGCTCAAAACGAAGGATGTTTAAGCCTGCCCACAATCCGCGAAGAAGTTACCCGTCCCAAACGCATACGAATTACTTACTTCGACGAGGCATTTCAATACCACGACGAAGTTTTCGACGACCAGCGGGCGCGTATAATTCAACACGAATACGACCATATCGAAGGCAAAATGTTTGTCGATTACCTCTCCCCCCTGCGAAAACGGCTGATAAAAGGAAAACTTAATTCCGTTTCAAAAGGCAAAGTCAATGTTGATTACCGAATAAAAGGGGCGTTTTAACAGTTCAAAGTTTGCAAAAGGAATAACTCTTTACTTGATAAAGCGCTATCCCTGCGGAAAAATTTTGTACTAAATACCGATGCAAAGATTCATATTTTCGTAACATCGTTACTGATTACAAAAGTTACCGAAAAAAATTGCCATGTTAATATAATTGAGTAACTTTGCCGCGTTAAATTTTATTTCTATGCGCGACCAACTGCCGGCAAAATATAATGAGGACATCGAAGACGTGAAGCGTTTCGAGCAGATGGAAGATGGACAGACCGAATGTTATTTCGACGTTCACAGCATCGAAAATATCTTCGACTTTTATGCCGAAAACGAACAGTTCGACAAAGCTGAACGGGTTTTACGGTTAGGAATAAAAATTCATCCCGGCTCCACCACCCTTATGATTAGACAGGCGATTGTGATGGCTGAAAACGGCGATGATGAACGCGCCATATTACTGCTGAATACGCTTGCCAAACTCGAACAGTCGGAACCCGAAATACATTTTAATTTGGGATGGTCGTACATGAAAATCGGCAAAGTGCCCGAAGCCGTTGCATGTTTTAAAAGAACGCTTGATATGGCTTTTGACGAGTACGATGATTTTTTGCTCGACATAGCCCTGTTCCTTAATCAATCAGAAGAATATAACCTTGCCATTAACTTTTTGGAACCCGGTTGTAAAAAATATCCCAACAATGAAAATCTGCTTTTTGAATTAGCCTACGCTTACGACAAGGTGGATGAAATCGAAAAAGGAATTGACATTTACAACTGTTTACTCGATGTCAATCCTTTTTCCGAAAACGGATGGTATAATCTGGGCATCCTTTTTATCAAAAACGACGACTACACCGCCGCCATCAACTGCTACGACTATGCTTTAGCCATCAATCCCAAACATTCCGAAGCGCTGTTCAACAAAGCAAATACGCTGGTTTGTCTTGGTGAACTCAAGGAAGCGCTCAATTATTACATCGAATATATATCGTATGGTTACGATATCACCGTAGCCAGTCATTACATCGGCGACTGCCTCGAACAGATGGAAGAATACACGTTGGCGCTTCGCTTTTACAGGCTGGCTGTGAAAACCGACCCTCAGTATATTCCCGCGTGGCTGGGATATTTGGCGCTGCTTATCAATCAGGAATACACAAAGGAGGCGCTTATAGCATCTGCAAAAGCGCTTACTATTTCTAATGCGTTCCCCGAATTTATGTATTTGCGTGGACGGGCGCAACTGCTGGCTGGTAATTACGACAGCGCTCTGAAATGGTTTGATGCGGCAATGCACAACGATTTGGACAGTTTGCGGAATCTTTACGAATGGTTACAACTGAAACAGAATTTGGATCCGGCTGAAAATATATCAGATCATTTGGGGAAATGGATGATAGCCTGTCCCGACAGTGCTGCCGTAAACTACGCCGCCGCCGCATTTACGCTCCGCGAAACGGGGAATATGAATGCCGTAGCGCGGTATCTCGCCGCCGCCATGCGCATAGCCCCTGCCGACATCTACCTGTTTCTTGACCTGTTCGACATACCCGAAAACGACATATTCGAAAACAAAATATTGAGCCCGATTGTAGATAAATACAAAGACTATGGATTTTAACGTGCCGGCTGCCGATTAAACTGCACCAAAAAGTATATTGCAACAATATATATCTTCAAAAAAATAGAGTTATAACTCACAGATGTATATTTTACTGGTAAACTCACAAAGCGTTCAGGTAAACTCACAAAGCGTTTAGGTAAACTCGCGGAGCGTTTAGGTAAACTCGCAAAGCGTTTCGGTAAACTCGCGGAGCGTTTAGGTAAACTCGCAAAGCGTTTCGGTAAACTCGCGGAGCGTTTAGGCAAATTCTCGGAGCGTTCAGGTAAACTCACAAAGCGTTTAGGTAAACTCGCAAAGCGTTTAGGTAAACTCGCGGAGCATTTAGGCAAACTCACAAAGCATTTCGGTAAACTCGCGGAGCGTTTAGGCAAACTCGCAAAGCGTTTAGGCAAACTCACAAAGCGTTTAGGCAAACTCACAAAGCGTTTAGGTAAATTCACAAAGCGTTTAGGT
>JAITVO010000193.1 GCA_031285765.1 Cytophagaceae bacterium
GTAAACCACAATGAGCACAAAGTTGTTCACAAAGGACACTATGCCTTTGTGAACCTTGTGTGTTCTTTGCGAACTTTGTGGTAAAAGATTGTATCAATTAATTTATGTTGGGTACTTAACGGGATATAAATTTATCCTATAGGGTTGGATTATGTTAAATAACTCATGTTACGCAATAGCTTGAAACATTCCGTTTAACACAGGAATTAATTTAGCATAAAAACTGCACTTTACACACAAGCGCATAAAAATTACCTTCAAAATTTATAGAAAAACAGCTGATAAAATCACATCTAAATCTTTTATGTTTTTTTTATTGTATTTTGTAATGCGTTAGTATTGTAATTCGGTAAATTTGAAGCGTTTTTTAAGACATAAATTTCTATAATTAAAATCGTAATATTATGAAAAAACTTGTATTGGTAATCATGGTGATTACATTTTGCCAGTTGGCATTTGGTCAGGTAAAAGTAGCTGACGGCAAGTTAGGCGTAGGCACCGCAACACCTGCACAAAAGCTGCATGTGGTGGGGAATGCTTATCTGGATGGAAATGTTGGTGTTGGCATTGCAAATCCAACACAGAAACTGCATGTTGATGGTAATGGTCTGTTTACCGGTAATGGTTTGTTTAATGGCAGTTTGGGCGTAGGAGTCACAACACCTTCTCAAAAACTGCATGTTGACGGTAATGGTTTGTTTAATGGAAATGGGCTGTTTATTGGAAATGTTGGTATTGGAACGGTAACGCCTTCACAAAAGTTACATGTGGAGGGGAATGCGTATTTAAGTGGACGTGTTGACATCGGTGATGTCATAACTTCTTCCTATAAATTAACCGTAAAAGGTCGTGTGTTATTTGATTTCGGGGGTGATTTAATATTTGGATCCAAGGCGCATGTTATATCATCTGATATTCCTATGAGTGACCCATTTGTAGCATCTACAGCTTACCCCGCTATTAATAATTCCATTTATTTGGGTGCCGTCAATAACAGATTTGCGCGACTATACACTTACACTGTTAATTACCACACCCTTGTGCAAAACTCCGATATGCGGCTGAAGGAAAATATCACCCCTTGCCCGCCGCTGTTATCCAAACTTAACAAAGTACAAGCCTATAACTACAACTTTACCGACGAATATTTCAAAGATTTTACGGAAGAAGAAAAAGAGGCGATGCAACGCACCGAATATGGCTTTTTGGCGCAAGAGGTGCAGAAAATATTTCCTGAACTGGTTTATGTAACCGACAGTACGGGTATGTTGGCAATCAATTATGTTGGCATGATTCCCATATTAACGTCAGCAATAAATGAACTTCAAAAAGAAGTAGAAACATTAAGAAACGAATTATCTACATATCGTAGCGAAGTTACTCGCAAATCAACAGCTGAAGATAAAAGTGCAGAAACTTTACAATTTAATTTATCGGATACCGAAACCGAGAAAATGAGAGTAGAGCAAAACGCTCCCAATCCGTTTAACGAGCGCACCGCCGTCCGCTGCCATATTCCGCAAACGGTAAGCAGTGTGCAACTGTGCATTTACGACATGCAGGGCGCACAGATAAAATGCCTGCCCATTTCGGAACGCGGAACAGTTGATGTACCGATAGAAGCAGGTACGTTAGCTTCGGGTATCTATACCTACCTGCTTGTTGCCAGCAACGGCAGCACCAGCGAAGCCAAACAGATGATTTTAACGAAATAAGAAAGAGAGGTTGTGATGAAAAATATCAAAAATAAAAAAACACTGTCCGCTGTGCTTATGGCATTATGTTTCTCTTTTATGGGAATTTTTGGCGGGTGCGAAAAACAACCGAATGTAACAAAAGAAACAACCCAAAACCCCAAAAGTGTATGGGAATGTGTTCTTGAGCAGTTTGATGTTACCATTACACTTACTATGGAATCTATAGATTCTAATACAAAGTTAGTAAGTGTTGAAAAATCACCTGTATCTGATGAAGTTAATGATAGTTATATCCAATTTAGTCATAAAGAACAATATCATTTAACAGTTGATACTGAAACACTTCAAGAAGCTGACACATATTATGTCGTTCCTGTTGGATTATTTTTAGGTCCACTTGATGGTAATATTAATAACCGGTATCAAAGTTTTTATGTAACAGAACTTTCCGAAAATACGATGAAGTTAAGATACATGGGGCATTTACCTGATTTTTCTCTTTATGTAAGATATTATACGTTTAACAAAATAGAAAAATAGCTATGGAAAAGACAATTTTTATTTCAATCATGATATTCTCTTTAGTTTTTCTTTAGCAGCACAGCAAAATAATGAGAATTATTACTACTATCAAGGGGAAAAGATATTTCTGCAGCAAAGTACAAACAGGATATTTATCAAATTTGTAAAAAATGCCAGTAAAGAGCAAATACGTTCTCTGATTAACAGTAATCATTCTTTACAATTATCATCCAATATGAATACGGATGATAACTTTGGAGGTTTTGTCATTCTTGAAGTAAAAGATACGAATGATATAGTACTTTCTAATGCTATAGAATCATTTAAATCAAGGTCATCAATTATTTCAGCAACGCCTCTGTTTTTGTATAATGATGTTTTAGAAGGTCTTACAGATGAATTTGCTGTAAAACTAAAACCGACTGTATCATACAGTCAATTGCAAGAGTTGGCAAAACAGAATAACTGTACAGTCAAAGAGGAAAACAAGTTTGTAAAAAATCAATTCATGATAAGTGTTTCTAAAAATGCGAACTTGAATGCAATGGAAATGTCAAGATTGTTTTTTGAATCCGGATTGTTTGAATTTTCGGAACCTAACTTCATTTTTTTTAATATTTTTAACTCCAACGACACCTATTTTCCTGACCAATGGGGATTGAAAAATACCGGACAAAACGGCGGAACAGCAGGAATGGATATTAAAGCAGAACAAGCGTGGACAATTTCCTTAGGTACAAATATTAAAGTCGCTGTTATTGATGAGGGAGTAGATTTAACACACCCTGATTTACATGCAAATCTCTTGCAAGGATATGATGCACCAAGTGGAAATTCCGGTGGCGCTCCTATATATAGTAGTGAAAAACATGGAACAGCCTGTGCAGGAATTATTGGAGCAATAAAAGATAATGGTATAGGCATTGCCGGAGTATCTCCAAACAGCAAAATTATTCCTGTACATGTTACTTTTGGCTCATATTCAGGACAGGTTACCTCTGATGATTGGCTTGCAGATGCAATTAATTGGGCATGGCAAAATGGTGCGGATGTTATCAGTAATTCATGGTGCGGAGGTTCACCATATCAGCCGATGACAAATGCTATAAATGCAGCGGTAAATCAAGGTAGAAGTGGAAAAGGATGTGTTGTAGTCTTTTCTTCTGGAAATAATTATGCTTCAACAGTTAATTATCCTACAAGATTGCCGAATGTTATTGCTGTTGGCTCTATCACTTCAAAAGGACAACGTGCTGCATATTCTAATTATGGCATTAATTTGGATATTGTTGCCCCCGGAGGAAATAGTGATATTTATACTACCGATAGACAAGAAGTGAGTGGATATAACACCTCAAGTGGAATAGCAGGAAATTATTATTGCTGTTTTGATGGTACTTCTGCTGCCTGCCCTCACGTTGCCGGCGTTGCTGCACTTATCTTATCAGCCAATCCTGATTTATTCGCTTCACAAGTTCGTAATATAATTGGAAACACTGCGCAAAAAATAAGAACGGATTTGTACACTTACTCAACTATTTCAGGTCATCCAAATGGTACATGGAATAATCAAGTAGGCTATGGTTTGGTTGATGCCTACGCCGCAGTTCAGGCAGCCTGCCCCACTCTTGTCAATTTCACCAACCGCACCGTTACCACCAACACCACCGTTACAAGTTGCGGCGACATCAACGTTGAAAACGTAACCGTTAAGAACGGTGCCAAGTTGACACTTGATGCGCCGGGTGAGGTTAATATCGGTAACAATTTTGAGGTTGAGGAAAATGCGGAGTTTGAGATAATAGAAAATTAAACATAAATACGATAAAATCCTTTGTTGAGCAATGGCAACACCAGCGAAGCCAAACAGATGATTTTGTAAGTTCAATTAAAAAATGCAGCAGCAGTAAAAAAAGGAGGGGTGTCAAAAGTATGAACACATCCTCTTTTTATGCTTTTTATTCGGGTCTGTATCTGAGAATGATTTCAAATATTCGATTCTCAAAGAGTAAATTTTATTTTTGATACACCCCCTACGCAAAACATGCTTCATAACGCCGTTAGGCATTTCCTAATTCCTGCGCGACTTTGTGTGCCGTTTTTTGCGTAACATGTTTTAAATATTTCAGCTTTGCCGCGCAAAACGAGTTGAAACATCAGTTATACTCAACAGGAAATAAATTGCCAATAACAGTGGTTTTATATCCGGTTCAACTGCCGTCTTGCACCGACAATGGGGCATGCCCCATTGTCGCTTCTATTCGCAAATCAATTTTATTTGAGTATAATTCAAGAGTTCTCGTAAAACACAAAAACTCCAAATCTCTTATCGAAACCCAAATTTTATATTGAAAGCTCCATTTTTTCTTACATCATAAACTGTCGCATTGCTGTTTTCCGATTCCGACATCCATTCTTTGGTTTTCCAAACCGGGCAGTTGGAGGCTAAGACTACGGTGTGGCACTTTGTTTTGTTAATTAATTCGCAAAAATTAATATTGACATTTCCGGCAAGGATAACAAAGCTGCAACTGTCAATGTTTTCGACAGATAAACGCTTTTTGCTTTCGCCAATAATAAGAATTTTTTCGGTGCAGGTACTTATTCTATATACCGACGGAGTGATTTTGGATGTATCGTTCAGAATATAAATTGCATTATTTTGTATCACATTTTTTCGTTCAAACGCGCCTGCTGCGTATTCTCTGCCTTTTTGATTCAAATCGGATGTTAAAAACAGATTGCTTTCGCCGCCAGTAATAACTTCAATCAATGCCTGATTTCCGGTGCTGAATACCACAAGCTGGCTGTTTGTTTTTTTTGTAAAATATTGAATATTGCATACAAATAGCAGCAGCGCAAGCGTAATGCCTGTTTTAATCAGTTTTCGAGCCGACACATATTCGTCAAAACTGTAAATATTCATCACCAATACAAACAAAATTATCATCATTGGAAGCGAAACCCACATATTTTCCATGTAAGAGTAAGGCAGTGCGTCCACCCAAGTTACGAGTAGTTCAATCAGTTTTATCAACAAATTAAGCGCCCACGACAGAATTTGAGGAACCAAAGGAATCCACGCAGTAAGCAAAAACAGGATTCCAATAATGATAACTGGCGCAATAAGCGGCAGTACCAACAAATTTGCAAGCAAAAAATAAACAGGAAAAGCGCCAAATATATAAAGAAGCGCAGGAAATACGCCCATCTGCGCTGCAAGCGAAACCGAAATCAGCGATCCCGTTTTTTTCAGAAAATAATGATGTACTTTTTTATTCGAAAGATAGTTCAAACGCATGATGTTTTCTAACATGGGTGTAAAGGCAACGATACCTGCAACGGCAAGATGACTGAGCCAAAATCCGGTATTGAAGAGAAACAACGGATTGTAAAGCAGCAGAAAAAAGGCTGACGCGCATAAATTATTGTAAATATTTGCTTCTTTGGCTAACACCTTTCCGCCCTGAACAAACGAAAACATAACGACAGCCCGCATCACCGACGGCGAAAATCCTGTAACAAAGGCGTAGGCAAAGAGCAACGCCACCATGATTAAAAATTTGCAGGGATGTGTCGGCTTCAAAAAGAAACTTAAAACCCAGTTGATAATTAAATAGATAATTCCAACGTGAAGCCCCGAAACAGCCAGCATGTGTACGGCTCCCGAACGTACAAAACTGTCGTTCAGTTCGTGGTCAATATCACTGCGCTCCCCAAGAATCAGCGCACTTAAAATTGAACGTTGTGTATCTTCCACGCCATTGTTGGCAAACAGCGCGATACAAAAGTTTCGGAACATTTCGGCATACGCTTTTATTTTTATCCTGACCGGTTCATCAATCATCATAAAATCATTGGGATTGACAAACATTTGACCCGTAATTCCGCGTCTAAACAGATAAGCGCCGTAATCAAATGCGTCGGGATTAACAACTCTGGGCAAACCGTTGAGCCGTCCTCGTATCAAAAATTTTCGATCAATTGCTGGCAGTTGCGTTGCCGAATCGTTACGCATCATCAAGAGCCACCGGTCGTTTCGCTTGACGGGAACTTCGCTGTTACTGATTTTTTCGGGAATAAAAATAATTCGCACCCATTGCGATAATGGATTTTCTATCCGCTCAACTCTGCCTTCGGCAATAATATCATATTCGCTTTTTATTTTCGAAGGCATTGCTTGTTGGGTCAGCATCCATGCAGCCGAAAAAAGAAAAATTGCAATGATAATTCCCGAAATTATTCGAAGCCTGCGTTTTCGGTAAAACGACGGAGCGAAAATAAATAAAATCAGTCCTGAAAAAGAAAGAATAATAATCAGGTTAAAGATAACCGGCATTTTACATTCCGACTGATACGAAAAAAATATTCCCGGCACTAACACAACCAAGAATTTAAGAAATGGTATTTCCTTTAGCAAATACATGGATATTTCTGTTTCTATTTGGCGTCTAAAATTAAGAAAAGTCGATTAAATACAGGTTGTATTTAGTGAGAATTTTTTTTAAGCAGAGAAAAATC
This sequence comes from Cytophagaceae bacterium, assembly GCA_031285765.1. Classification (GTDB taxonomy): domain Bacteria; phylum Bacteroidota; class Bacteroidia; order Bacteroidales; family Marinilabiliaceae; genus WRMI01. Next base: position 6,741 of record JAITVO010000193.1, read on the forward strand.
CATTTTGTATCAAAACCGAACACCTAATGTCCATTTTTGGACACATTTCATTTCCCCCGTATTTCCACATTATTTTAGTTACCAACGTTGTAACAACTTTGGCACGTATTTCGTCTTATTGTTGCGGAACAAATTTATTATACAACAAATGAAATACATTTTTGTCATATTATTATCGGTTTTGCCGCTTTGGGCGGAAGCGCAGGAGGCGTGGACACTGCAACGGTGCATTGAACATGCAAAAGCGCAAAACCTCGATTTGAAAATTCAGCGGAATAACGAACGCAAGTCGGTGTACGATTTCAGACAGAGTAAATGGGATTTGGCGCCGTCGATTAGCGCATCGTCGAACGGAAGCATAAATTTTAAACGCGCTACAGATGCCGACTACAATGTGTCGTCGGGAACATCGTACAACATCAGCTACAGTCTTGGAAGTTCCATAACGCTGTTTGCGGGCTTTACGAAGCTGAACACCATTGCGGCAGCGCGTTTTGCAATGCTGGCAACTGGCGAAGCTGCGTCGCTCTCAGAAATTATGCTCGAAATAAATGTAAGCAGCCTGTTTTCGCAAACGCTATACCAAAAAGCGCTTGCCGAAGTAGCAAACAAAAGGCTCGAAACAAGCCGATTCGAGGCGCAACGCATTGCAGCAACCATCGAAACGGGACAAATGGAAGCTGTTGCCCAAAACGAAATTGATGCGGTTGTTTCGGCAAATCTGCTCGAATACAACAAGGCGATAAACAGCTACAAACTGCTCAAACTTCAGTTGATGCAGATGATTGAACTGCCGCAGGGCAGCAGTTTTGAAATCGACGGCGCCGAGTTTGAACTCTCGGAGCCCGAAGCGCTTGCGCTCGATACCGATTCGCTTTACGCAGAAACGTGCATCGGCTATCCGTTGGTGCTGCAAACCGAATACGAGCTGGAATATTACCGCAAGGCGCTCAATATTGCTCGCGGAAGCCACAGCCCTATCATTACGGCAAGCGGTGGCTACAGTTCGGGGTTTTACTCCACAGACACGATAGCCGGCGGAAAACCTGTGCCAGTCGGCACGCAGTTCAACAAGTATCTGAATCCTTCGCTGGGTGCATCGCTCAACATTCCGATATTTGACGGTAAGCGGAGAACTTACAGCACAAAGAAAAGCCGCATTGACGTGGAGAACGCCATGTTCAGGCTCGAAAACCAAAAGAAACAGCTTCGCAAAGAACTTGAAGAAGCCGTATTGAAACTTCATTCGTTGCAGCTTGAATACATGAGCGCTCGCGATAATTTAACATTCGCCGAAAGGTCGTTCGAAACCTGTCGCGAAAAATATCAGCTCGGAATGATTAACACCACCGACTTTATGAATGTGCAAAACCTGATGTCGCAGGCAGCCGTCAATTTGCTGCTGGCGCGATACAGCTGGATTGTGCAAAGGATGACAATTGACCTTTATACACTAAAAAGACAGTAAGAAAGTAAGAAAGAGAAGAAGATAAAAAGTAGCAATTACAACAGCAATAAAGAACAAACTTAATTTAACGTACCGTCCTTACGGTCAAAAAAACAACTCTACATTATGGGAATGGACAGGAAAATAGAAAAGAAAAAAGGCTTGAAGCCGAAACACATCATAATAGCTGCCGCTGCTGCGCTACTTGTGTTTTTAATTGTGAAAATTGTGATGTCGTCGCAGATGTCAACTTACAGGGCAGATGCCGACAAACTTACTGTGTCGGTTGTGGAGCAGGGAAGTTTTAAGGACTACATTGCAATTACGGGAACAGTATCGCCCATCACTACTATCTATCTGGATGTGGACGAAGGCGGAAAGGTGCTCGAAAAGGTGATTGACGAGGGCGAAATGGTACAAAAGGGCGACGTAATCGTGAGGCTCGAAAACAACGACCTCAATCTTCAGATTCTAAACACCGAATCGCAGCTTGCCTATCAGTCGAACGAACTGCGAAACACCCTTATAGGGATGGAACAGCAGAAGATTAGCAATAAGCAGCAGTTGTTGAGCATCGACTACGAACTGGTGCGCTTGCGTCGAAACTTTGAGCAAAACCAGACGCTTCTTGAAAAAGGGTATATATCGAAAGAGGCATATCTGCAATCGAAGGAAAATTACGAACTTGCCCAGCGCGACCGCGACCTTCGCTACGAGCGAATGGTGCAGGATTCCATTTTTCGCGAAAACCAGAAGGCGCAAATGAACAGCAGCTTGGTAAACATGCAGCAAAACCTTGCAATTGTGCGTCAGCGTTTGGAAATGTTGAATGTTCGCGCTCCCGAAAACGGACAGCTCGGCACGCTCAACGTAGAAATTGGGCAGTCCATTTCACGCGGACAGCGTATCGGGCTACTCCAAATTCTGGACGAATACAAGGTTACGGCGCAGATTGACGAACATTACATCGACCGCGTGCGGCGCGAACTATCGGCAACCTTTGAAAGGCAAGACCGCGTGTTCGACACCGAAGTGATGAAAGTGTATCCCGAAGTGCGCGACGGACGCTTCCAAGTAGATTTTCGATTCACTGCCGAAATGCCCGACAACCTGCGCACGGGGCAAACCTATCATTTGAAACTCGAACTTGGCCAGCCCGTTGATGCACTGCTTTTGCCTCGCGGCGGATTCTTCCAAAGCACGGGCGGACAGTGGGTGTTTGTGCTCGACGAAACAGGAACAACTGCCGTAAAACGCCAAATACGCATCGGACGTCAAAATCCGCTTTACTACGAAGTTCTCGAAGGATTGCAGGCTGGCGAACGCGTAATTACGGGAAGCTACGAAGCGTTTGGAAATAATGACAGAATCGAGTTGAATTGACACCTCTCACCTAACCCTCCACAAAAGGGAGAGGTGCAGGAAGATGTTCAAAAATACGTTTTGCACAGCCCTTTACAAAAAAGGAGTAAAGCATCAGAAGTGATAAATTTAGAAATAGTGTGTTTTTAAACAGAATAATAAACAAGTAGAATCATGATTAAAACAGAGAATCTCTCGAAAGTCTTCCGTACAGAAGAAATTGAAACAATGGCATTGGACGGTGTGCATTTTGAAGTGAAAAATGGCGAGTTTGTTGCCATTATGGGACCGTCGGGTTGCGGCAAATCAACGCTGCTTAACATTATCGGAATGTTGGACAATCCGACGGGCGGCTCCTACTGGTTCGACGGAATTGATGTGGCAACATATCGCGAAAACCAGCGGACAGGGCTGCGAAAAGGAAACATCGGTTTCGTTTTTCAGAGCTTTAACCTGATTGACGAGCTAAATGTATTCGAAAACATCGAACTTCCGCTTCTTTACCTTAAAGTGCCTGTGCGCAATCGTAAAGAAATGGTGAACAGTGTGATGGAGCGAATGAATATTGCTCACCGCGCAGGGCACTTTCCGCAGCAACTCAGTGGTGGACAGCAACAGCGCGTTGCCATTGCCCGCGCCGTAGTTGCCGAACCAAAACTGATACTCGCCGATGAGCCTACAGGTAACTTGGATTCAAAAAACGGCAAGGAAGTGATGAACCTTCTTACCGAACTCAATGCCGAAGGAACTACCATTGTAATGGTAACGCACTCGCTGCACGACTCGGGCTTTGCGCATCGCGTAATCAACCTGTTCGACGGACAAATTATTACCGAAGAACGCAAAAAGGAGATTGGCGATATGCTGCTGTAACACCCCCGCCCCTACAAAGGAGGCAGGTTTAAACAATAATTTCTAACCAATACTTCTCGCCTCCTCTCCTTTGGAGGGGTAATGGTGGAGGTGTATTAACTCTTTTTTATGCTCAAAAATTTCATTGCCACAATAAAGCGCTTTAAACTGGCAGGCGCTTTAAACCTTGCGGGGCTGGGGGTGGCGTTTGCAGCCTTTATGATTATTATGATTCAGTTGAATTACGACTGGAACTTCGACCGCTTTCACCGCGATGCCGACCGCATATTCCGCTTGGAGGTAAACATCAGAGAAAAGGCACAGGCAGTTATTGCGCGTCCGTTTGCCGAAACGTTTTTTCAGTCGTCGCCACACATTGTGGCGGGCGCAATTACCGACCCGTTTACGTCGGAAATGTTTCTGCATGTGATGAACAGCGACGTACGGAACTTTTATACCGAAAAGTCGATGCGCGTGTCCGAAGCGTTTACCGAAGTATTTCAATTCAACTGGATAGAAGGCAACAGCGAGGCGCTCAAAACGCCTAACAGCGCAATTATTCCGCAGAGTATGGCGCAAAGACTGTTTGGCACAGTGCAGGCAATGGGCAGGCAGTTTACTACCAGTAAAAGCGCCTATACAGTAAGCGGCGTGTACAGCGACTTCCCTGCCAATACCATTATTGGTAACTGCATTTACACCACATTAAACGACGAAAACAAAAATGAATGGGGCAACTGGAACTACCATACCTACATCCGTGTAAACGATGCGGCGAATGTGGCGGGGTTGTTCGACACTTTTAAACAGTATTTTGAAGCCCCCAAAACAATTTTTGGCGAAGATTTCAGTTGGGAAGAAGCAGGCGAGTTGGTTAAATTTACCGCTCTGCCCGATATTCATTACGTTACGGATATATTTTTCGACACTGCGCCTAAGGCAAACCGCCAAACGCTAACGGTACTCTTTGCCATTGCCATTGTAATAGTAGTAATAGCGTGCATTAACTTTATCAACTTCAGTATGGCGCTTGCCCCAATGCGCATTAAGAGCATCAACACGCGAAAGGTTATTGGCGCAAGCCAAATAGAGTTGCGTGCAGGAATTATAATGGAAGCCGTTTTAATAAGCATGGCGGCTTACTTGCTGGCGCTTGTGCTGATGGAGCTGTTTGCCAGTTCGCCGCTTGCAAAGTTGGTCGATGCCAGTTTAAAGTTCTCTGCCAATCCGTTTATCATTGGAGGCACGGCGGCGGCAGCCCTGCTTACGGGCATACTGGCAGGCGTGTATCCAGCGTTTTACATGACGCAGTTTGCGCCAGCGCTTGTGCTCAAAGGAAGCTTTGGGCTTTCGCCGAAAGGCAGACGACTGCGAAATCTGCTCACGGGCGTGCAGTTTACAGCTTCGATTGCGCTGATTGTGGGCGCTGCGTTCATTTTTCTGCAAAACCGCTACATGCAGCAGTCGCCAATGGGTTACGATAACAACAATCTGCTGGCGGTGGATTTACAGCAGGCGCACAATGTCGATGCCGATGTGCTGGCGCAGCAGTTAAAGGCGCACGCAGGCATTAAGGATGTTACTTATTCAATGGCGCTTCTATCGTCGCAGGACAGCTATATGTCGTGGGGGAGAGATTATCGCGGCAATAACATCACCTTTGTGTGTTTGCCCGTTCACCACTCGTTTTTGAAGATAATGGGAATCGACGTTATGGATGGACGCGATTTTCGCACCGACGACATAACTGCGAATCGCGAAGCCTACATCTTTAACGAAACTGCGCGTGCAAAATATAATATTGAGCTGAATACTAAGATTGACGACGGCGAAATCATCGGCTTTATCAACGATATAAAGTTTGCATCGTTTCGCAACACAGTGGAACCAATGGCGTTTTTTGTTACAGGCAACAAAAACTGGACAGACTGGAAGCAAAACGCAATTATCCGAATAAGCGCTGGTGCCGACATGCGAGCGGCAATGGAGCACATCCGCTCAACGCTTGCACAATACAATGCCGACTTTACGTTCAATATCCGTTTTTACGACAGCATTGTACAGCAAATGTACGAAAAAGAAACGTCGCTCGGCTCACTCATTACGCTGTTTAGCATCATCGCTACGTTTATTGCCCTTGTGGGAGTGTTTGGCATGGTGGTGTTCGACAGCGAGTACCGGCGCAAAGAAATTGGCATCCGAAAGGTACATGGTGCAACAGTTACCAATATTCTGATGATGTTCAACGCAGTGTACATTCGCATCGTTGCAGTGTGTTTTGCAATTGCCGCTCCCGTAGCATGGTACATTGTAAATGAATGGCTCAGCAGGTTTGCCTACCGAACATCATTGCACTGGTGGGTGTTTATCGCAGCGCTGATAATTGTGCTTGCGCTAACGGTGGGTATAGTAAGCATACAAAACTGGAAAACTGCAAGCGAAAATCCAGTGAAGAGCTTGAAGACAGAGTAAAACCAGTACACAATAAATAAAATTGATTATACTCAAATAGAATTTATTTGCGAATAAAAGCAACATGGGATTAATCCCCTTGTCAATGGGAGGGCTGTTAAGTTCTACGAAAGCTTAGCCAGAAGGGCTCAATCTTCATAACCGCATGCAAGCGAAGTGCAGCTTGCGGTTGTACAAGGCACAGAAACTGCCTGCGAAGGCAGAACTTTCGCCCCATTATTATGTTCGGCCTTATAGGCAGGAAACATCTGTCTATTCTGTTTCCGCAAGCTGCGCTACGCTTGCATACGGTTATGAAGATTTAGCCTTTTCAAGGCTATTAAAAAGTATATGTTGCGTAACATCACTTATTTATTGTGTGCTGTCTGCCGTCCCGTTAGTAACAAAATATTGGTCGAAATAATTACCGGCATTCCATCCTGTTATGGATGGAATGCCGGTAAAAAAACAGCGCCAATCGCTATTCTGCCAATATTATAAAAATTGAAGGCTTCTTATGCAAATCGGGAAGTTTGCCTTTCCATGCACAAACACTGTTTGTTACAATGTATTCGTCGGGCAAAGTAATATTGCAGGCTATACAAAGTTGGGTGTTGGGATGAGTGCAGTTCAGTATGTCTTCAGCAAGCGCCATATTGCGATAAGGCGCTTCGATAAAAATTTGCGACTGGTTTTCGATGCGCGAACGGTTTTCAAAATGCTTAATCGCCTTTATTCTTTCGTCGCGCTTAATGGGCAAATAGCCATTAAATGCAAAACTCTGCCCATTCATTCCCGAAGCCATCAAAGCCAGCAAAATCGACGATGGACCTGTCATCGGAATTACTTTTATACCTTCCTTATGCGCTAACTGAACAATCTCGGCGCCCGGGTCGGCAACGCCGGGGCAGCCTGCTTCCGAAATAATTCCCATATCGTTCCCATTTTTTAAAGGAGTTAAAAAGTCGGAGAGTTCGCGAGGCGAGGTATGCTTATTCAGAACATAAAACTGCGAACTGTCGATATCCATCTCGGCATTGAGCAGTTTCAGATAGCGCCGCGCTGTCCGGATATCCTCAACTATAAAGTGGCGCAGCGAAATTGCTTTCAACGCAACTTCGGATGGAATTACATGCGCAGTATTTGAACCCAAAGTGTTTGGAATAAGATAAAGTTTCCCTTTCATTGTTGTAAAATTAAAGTGCAAAGTTACAAATTTTTCTGTTGTTGTTCAAGGCAAACGTATCAAAAGAAAAGGCGAAGCACATAAAAACTCTATCGTTTTTTTTCTTTTTCTTTTTCATTTCGCATCAATATTCAAAAAATATATTGTAACTTGCGCACCTTTTAAAATAGAAACCATTTAAACGAAAAAAACAATGGCAAAATTAGCAGAAAACAGCGAAAGACGCGCCTACAAATGTAAGGACGAAGAATTACCCGTAATATGCAGCTTTGTATCACACAGCGTTAATCGCGACAAAGAAGAGTTTGCATCCTACTCGCCAAAATTTAACGACACTTACTTTTCGGAGTTCAACACAAAAATAACAGATGTAATCAACATCGTTATCCCCACCACCGAAACAACGGAGATGAAAATAATAACCGACCGGATGCACACCACAATGCACTCGCTTTCGCAACCCATCGACCATTTGAACGGATACATTGAAATGGCAGGCAGCGAACTTCATATCACAGCTTCCGATTTCGGTATTCCAGCCCTGCGCGAACGTATCAAAGCAGGCGACGCCGAAGGTGTAATGAAAAATTTAAGACTGCTCGCAGCCAGCGTTAAAAAGTATAATGCCGTATTGAACAAACTTGGATTCACTCTTAATCAGCTTCAAAAATTTGAAACTGCACACAAAGACATTTCAATCGATCGCCAAGAGCAATACAAAATACTTGAAGGCAGAAAAGCAATTGTACAAACCAATCGCAATTTGTTTAACGCTCTTTATTACCAGATGAAAGAGATATGCAATATAGGAAAAATAATCTTCAAATTGGATCCTATAAAAATGTCCGAATATACCTTTGAAAAACTGAAGCATAAAGTTGGTAACACATCGCGAAGCTCTAAAACTTCCGAATTATCAAATGATAACTGAGCGCAGTAAGCATTCACAATAATGTAAATTATTTTTTCGACGATGTAAACCATTGTCCCGATACCAAAAATCGTTATCCCGATATGGAAAATTGCTGTCCCGATACCGGAAATCATCGTCCCGATACCGGAAATTGTCGTCCCGACACCGGAAATTGTCGTCCCGATACCGGAAATTGTCGTCCCGACACCGGAAATTGTCGTCCCGATACCGGAAATCGTCGTCCCGACACCGGAAATTGTCGTCCCGATACCGGAAATCGTCGTCCCGATACCGGAAATTGTCGTCCCGATACCGGAAATCGTCGTCCCGATACCGGAAATCGTCGTCCCGATACCGGAAATTGTCGTCCCGATACCGGAAATTGTTACAGTACGTCATCAAACCGTCGAAAAACAAACATATATTAGTCATGCTGCAACGCAACTGACTGTATAAACAAAGAAAACTATAAATTCAAAACACGTTTTAAATTAAGTAGCATTATGAAAAAGCTAATTTTTGCAGTTGGAATCGCCGCCGTAATAAGCGCATGTGGCGGAAGCGCATCAAAACAGAACAGCGCTCAGGGCGACAGCCAAGCCAAAGCCGCCGTTGAAACAATGACGGTAGATAGCCTGATGGCAGTAGCCGAAACGCTTGTGGACAAAGAAGTAAGCATCAAAGGAACAGTTACGCACGTGTGTCAGCACTCCGGCAAACGCTGTTTCGTTGCCAATGCCGACGAAAGCCTCACAATTCGCATCGAAGCAGGCGATGAAATAGGCACATTCAGTCAGGAACTCGTTGGAACCGACATTGCTGCCGTTGGAATCCTTCGCGAGAATCGCATCGTTGAAGACGAAATCCAGCAAATGGAAGTCAACCTCGAAGAAATGCAGGCTGCCGAAGACGCCGACACCGAACACTGCGCCACCGAAGCAGCCAACATCAGCCAGATGCGTGAGTGGATGAAAAAACACGGCAAGGATTACTACGCAATCTATTATGTTGACGGACAAACCTACACCGTTCAAAATTAAGCCCGCGCTGCGCAAATGGTTGCGCATCATTCACAGGAACTTGGGTTATGCGATGGCAGGGCTCTGCATTGTGTATGGAGTATCGGGCATACTGCTCAACCATATACAGGGCAGCGACCCTGCATTTCGCACCAGCACGGCAACGCTTCACATTGCGCAAAACCTTACAGCCGACGAGCTTGCCACCATCTGGAACAACATGCCGTCATTACCCAGTCTGAAAAAGGTAATCGACCGCAAAAACGGGCAGTATTCACTGATGCTCAACGGCGGAACAGGCGTGTACACCACCCAAACAGGCAATGCAACCTACGAGCAGCACACCAAACGACAATTTGTTTACTGGATTAACCGATTACACTACAATCGTGTAAAAGGCTGGACACCGATGGCCGACATATTCGCAGGCTCACTCATATTCCTTGCCCTGTCAGGGCTATTTCTTGTTCCATCGGCAAAAGGAATACGCGGGAGCGGCAAGTGGTACCTGCTGGCTGGCATTATCATCCCAATTATTTATCTCATACTGTGGTAATAAATAACCAATACTGCAAAGCAAAACGCAAAAGATGCAGATAACACCGGTTTGCGCAGATATAAAATTGCAGCAGCAACAGATTAAATATCATTTTTCATAAATAAAAGTTGGCTAAAACCAACAGCAATGATACATCTCCCCCACCGTGTTTACAGGAGAATAGACTTAATTGCCATCGGCTTTAGCCAACAGATATAAGAGGTACTGTAAATGCCTTTAGCCAAAATAATTATTTACTCATGTTACGCAGTATTACTTTTATTAGCCTTGAAAAGGCTTAATCTTAATAACCGCAGGCGAGCGGAGCGTTGCCTGCGGATGTTCTACTCACTGATTTCACTGCCCGTAAGGGCAG
>JAITVO010000197.1 GCA_031285765.1 Cytophagaceae bacterium
GTACAGGTTCTGCCCTTGCGGGCAGCTGTGCTGTTGTCTGTTTGCCGTAAGCTGCGCTGGGCGGGCAAACCCCGCCCCTACATTTGCATACGGTTATGAATATTCAGCCTTGAAAAGGCTATCAAAAGTAATACTGCGTAACATGATTTTACTAATATGTCTAATCATAAAAATATTATTTCAGAAAAATCATCGTAATTCTGTACTATTTCGGCTCTACAAAATCCTCTTTTCCTAAGTCGATGGGATGTGTGAATATGAAGCGTGTGCCGCCTGTATAATCGGGGTCAACCCAAATATCGCCACCCATTTTGTTGATAGTAAGTTTGCAGATTGACAGTCCCAGTCCTGTTCCCTGAACAAATTCGCTTAGCTTCTCGAACCGTTCAAAAATTATTTCACGCTTATCTTCAGGTATTCCGCATCCTGTATCGGTAACCGAAAACAGGATACGATTATTCTCTTCTTCTATTTTGAAGTCGAGTGTTATACTGCCTTCGGGCGTGAATTTGGCTGCATTCGACAGCAGATTCAACAATATTTGCTGAAGGCGATTGACGTCGGTTGCTAATTGATACGATGCAACAGGCTGAATAAATCGAAATGCAGCTTGCGTTTTACCTGTATTTCTCATTGTGAGAATAACCGATTGGCACAGATTTACAATATCTTCATTCTTAATATCGATTTTTACTCTGTTTACTTCAAGACGCGAAAAATCAAGAATATTATTTATCAGGTTCAGCAACAGGTCGGAGTTCGTGCGGATTATTTCATTATATCTTGCAGTTTCGTCTTTACTACAGTCGCCAATTGTCAGGATATTAGAGAAGCCAACAATGGCATTCAACGGGGTGCGTATTTCGTGGCTCATATTGGCAAGGAAAGCTGTTTTCAAACGATTCGATTCTTCTGCTCTGTCCTTTGCAGTTCGCAGTTCTGCTTCCGATTTTTCGAGATCCTTATTTAATCTTTTTGTTTTTACAAAAAAGGAAAGTGCAATCAGTAGGGCTGTCAAAAGAATAACAAAGATGGATACGGTCAAAATAATCTGTAAGTAGTACTTCTCGAAGAAAGAGGTTTCCTTATTGACAAACGAGGCTCCTTCCGGCAGTTTTTTCAGCGAGTAGCCAATTTCGCGGAGCACATTAATATCAAAAGTGTAACCGCTGGAGATGGTTTCAATTTCAACATTGGCTCTGGTAGTATTGTTAAAGTATTTAATAATTTGCTGCGCCATATCCCGTCCTATCAAACGATACTGTGGGGTGTAACCGCCAACAGCCCAATGCCCAAGTCCCAGCGTGGAAAGCGAGAAAGCGGGTATTTCAGGATTGGCGTCGCGCATGGTGTAAGTAACATTGTTCATAAAATAACCCTCGTTGGAATCAACACGCCACGTTCCCAAAAGAATTACTGTGTTTTCGGGCAAATTACCTATTTCGTCAACAATATTGTAGATGGAATACTGTCGTCCGTCTAAAAGCAACAGATTCAGTTGCGGAAAATTTTTCATGTTTTGCCGCACATGCGCCTGAAGCGCAACCCCTCCATAAGTATTATCGGTTATCAGCGCAATATTTTTTGTTTGTGGATAAATTTCCAGAATCAGGTTGATGTTTTCTATGATGTCGTATTCGTAAATATAACCTGCAACAAAATTATGTTTATGAATATCGCTCAACACATCAACACTTTCGGGATACCAGTTGGCAAGAGCAACTATACTGTCGGGCAGTACTACGGCGTTACGGCTTGCCATGCCTACCATTACAGGAATTTTTAACAGCCTTTTGTCGTCCTGCGAAATAAACGACGTCCACGCCTCCTGCCCCAGCAAAATAATCATCGAAGGAGTATTCATGCCGCTGTATTTATCCAGAATATTTTTCATTATCGCTTGCCAATTCACAACATCGGGAAAACTTTTGCAGTTCATGTTTTCGATGTTAAAGTTGCGATTGCCTCCCAGCAACTTATATTCATCAATCAATGCCGAAACATTAACAGCAGTTTGACTTGTTTCGGGGTTGTATGAACTGATGATTAAGATGGTATTTCGTTCCGCTATTGCAGAATAAGTATTGATTGCAATAAGATTTGCAATCACCAAAAGGATAATATATTTAGCTGACTTATACAAAAAAAACTGTTTTATTTCGACCACGCAAAATTAATATATTATTGTTTTGCTGGCGCAATATATGTGTAGCATTTTTGCTGCTTTAACAATATTTTATTTTTGCGCGTTGTAAGTGATGAATTAAAAAAGGTTTGTATATTGTTTGAACATTTATTTTGAAATGTTTTTTTTAAGATTCGTCCGATGTCGAACTCTGTTTACTAACGAAAATGTGTAACATCAGTAATTAATACATGTTACGCAAAACAGCCTTGAAAAGGCTGAATCTTCATAACCGCAGGCGAGCGGAGCGTTGCCTGTGGAAAATGACGCTCGTATCTTCCTGCCCGCAAGGGCAGAGCAGATGTGAAAGTATAAGTTCTGCCCT
>JAITVO010000262.1 GCA_031285765.1 Cytophagaceae bacterium
GTACATCTACGCAATATTTAGATGTACATCTAAGCACTAATAAGATGTACATCTAAATAAATTTTCGACGTTGCCTTTTACTGTTTTTGTACCTGCATGTTTATAAATTTGTAAGGAGGAGTTACAGTCCCGCAAATAAGTACACAACATATATTAATTGACTCAATTTTTTGCCACAAAGTTCGCAAAGAACACACGAAGCTGCCCCTCTTGTGAACAGTTTCGTGCTTGTTGTGGTGTACTTTTAGTGCAAATTAATTTTTAACCCATACTTATGCCGTATTAGCTTTTTATATTTGTCGCAAAAATAATTCAAAGTTTGTAAATTCAACTTTAAACTCGGAACGTTGAACGTCTAAACTCGGAACACACAATAGCGGTAGCAGTAGCGGCGTTCAGCGATTCCAAACGGTTAGTTTCATCCGAAAAAGAGGGAATAGTAATTCGTTTGGTAATCAGCGATTCAATTTTGGGGCGGATACCATTTCCTTCATTCCCAACAATAATAATTCCATTCGCACTCAAATTGGCTGTGTAGATATTCTCTCCATTCAAAAATGTGCCGTACAAATTGGCGCCCGATTTCTTTGCGCTGTTGCAAAATTGTGCAAAATCGACATAATAGACGCCAACTCGCGCGATGGCTCCCATTGTTGCCTGAACAACTTTTGGATTAAAAACATCAACCGTGTCGATGCTGCATACCACATCGCGAATACCAAACCAGTCGGCAATCCTTACAATGGTTCCCATATTACCCGGATCTTGAATACCGTCCAAACCCAAAACCAACGATTCGTTGCCCGCCTTTTCATTTAATTGTCGATTGGGCATTCGGAAAAGGGCAAGTACATTTTGAGGTGTTTTCAGTTGCGACAACTTTCGGAATTCATTGTCGGTAACAATTTCGGGGTTGCCAAGTCGATTGTATTTTTTATTTTCGGCGAACCACTGTTCGGTTGCAACAAGCAGGTGAAGCTGCAAACCGGAGTCGTACAGGTCGGCAATCAACTTAACACCTTCGGCAAGAAACAAACCATGTGTATCTCGCTGTTTTTTGCGCGTCATCGCGTTGATTATTTTTACACTGTTTTTACTCAGCATTATCTGAATTTTACATTTAATATTTTCGGAAAATGAATAACTGTTTTTTTACATTTTACGAAGAGGTCTAATAATTCAAACAACGCTTAAAAGAACGACCGTTTTTTTGTCCTGTATTTGGTGGTTTCGCCCAATCCCCAACTTGGTTCGCCGCAAGGAACAGCGCCGCGATTAGGCGCTATGGCGTCTCTTGTGCTGAAACGCCAGATAAGCGAAAATTCGTTGCTGCCGCCGCTGTAACCTGCAAGGTCTGACAGGGTAAGGTCGTAACTGTAGGCAATATGGAAATTGGCAATATTAACTCCGAGACTGAAGATGACGGCGTCGTTGTTGCTTAATCCGCCGGTGCTGAAGCCGGGTATTCCGCGATACCACAACCCAACTTCGAGCGGCTCTACATTCCAGTAAGCGCCCAAATCGAGCTGCTGGAAACTCTGCTGCCGGCGGTACATAAATGCCAGCGAAACACTTTGCGGCGAACGTCCTCTGCCACCTTCGATGTACTGCCATTTTCCTCCCCCGAAACCGGTGATTTTAATTGGTATTCTTGTTTCGATGTCGGTAAATCCAACATCGTTTTTCACAAGGTGGTCAACCGTAGCGCCTAACCAGAAAAGGTCGCTGTAAACCATCAGCGAAGCCGAAGCGTCTAATTTGTGGTACTGGTCAACAGGAAAATCGGGATGAAGCCATGGAAACTTGTTTCCGTCCACATCAACGTCAAGCATTTTTGAGGGGTCTATTCGCTGTCCGGCATACTTAAACTGCAATCCGGGACGTACAAATATGTCGGACGTAATTGCCAACTCGTAGGCATACACTACGCCTACATTTTGCGTTATCAACTGTCCGCCGCCCTGGTCGTCGTGCAGCACCAGCAATCCGAGCCCGCTGTTAAGTCGCCCCACATACTGGTCGTAGGAGAATGCAAAAGAACGGAACGTATTGGGAAGGTTTGGCCACTGGTCGCGATAGTTCATAATGACGCGCCCCCCGCTCGTAAAGCCCGAAAACGACGGCGACAGATAAAGCGGCGACGAGTACACCTGCGAAAATGACACATCCTGCGCTTTAATGCACTCTGCCGATACCAGCAATAATAATATTATAAAAATAAAACGCTTCATTTATTCTTTTTTTATTGAATAATAACTCTACGGTCACCTCTCCCCTACCCTGTCAGACTGATTTCGACAATAAGAAAAAAGGTTTTCTCAAAATTCATTCCAAACAGCCGGTGAACTACCTTCACTCACACCTCTACCGATAATTCTTTTTTTCTGCTTTAGTTTTACATTAATCGGTAACTGTCATTTTTTTTACATCTGCTGTCTTACCATCAACAAAAAGCGCATAATGATATATGCCTGCAGGAAGATGTGTAATAGGCAGTTCTACTTGATTAATACCCTGTTGCAGTGTTCCCTGTGGTATGGCATGGAAGAGTTGTCCCAGCATATTGTAAATCCGTATTTCTACCGTACCTTCTGCAAAAAGTTCAAAGGTTACTGTTGTGCTTTCGGTGGCTGGATTAGGAATATTTTGCCACAACATTTCTTTTTCACCCTCTTCTGTAACAGCTAACTGCATTTGAGTTTTATTTTTTTGCGGCAAATTAGCCAACATATTTGCCCTGTTTGTTTCGTATTCGTTTTTTGATTTTGGCTTCAGTTCTGATAAACGGTACCGAAGAAATATACCGGACTTCAGTTCAATATCGGCAGTGTCTGCATCCATCATCAAATGAAGAGCGCCAAGGTCTATTACCGCAAAAATACTGTCCTGATAGCTTGGCGGATTTTCTATGCGGTTTTCGTACCAGTCAATTGCAGGTTGCCAATTGCGTTCCATAATCAGGCAGCGGGTTGCCAAAAATTCGGCTGTATCAAACAGCGTTGAGTCGGCAGGCGTAAAGGTGGTGTAATAATTGAGCAGTGCTGCAAAACTGTTGCCAGTTAACTGGCTCAGTGCAAAAAGTTCGTGCATGGCGGCAGTGGCAAACGGGCTTTGCGGATAATCGTCAATCAGCTCCATAAACTGTGTTTCGGCTGCATCATAATCCTCATCGGTAATGTTGCTCAAACCGGCATGGTAGAGGGTTTCGGCTTCGTCAGGCAATGATGTACTTTTTGTCCAGATGGAGTCGCAAATAAATGATTGATACGGGTAAAGGTCGTCCTGTGGCTTAAAACTGTTTCCCCAGTAGTTGAAATTTACATTGTGCCTTCCATTAAAGGAGATAAAACTCCCATCCAGATAAATTAATGGGTCGCCATACCCGTTGCCGGTATTATCGTCGTCAATAATTTGGTTTTGTTTAAAAATAACGGGGAAAGAATTTGCCGAAGCATACAGTTCGTACAGCTTGTTATCTTTTATAATTTGGTGCTGGCGCGGATACAGGCTGTTGTTGAACGATGTGTTGCTGTTGTTGAACAAACGCATTCCAAAAGTGTTGCTGTTAACATTATTTGCATAAATATCGGCTGTCGAGTTGTAGAGTTCGATACCCGTAACGCAATTGGTTACACTGTTTCCGAATATTCTATTAACAATCGGTTTTTGATAAGGCGAATTTTGCAATGCCAGCGAGGTACCGCTTGCATTGAGCGCAATGCCGGTGTTATAGTTTGTAATTACATTATTGGAAACCGTAAACAGCGATGAACCTTCGAGCCGTAATGCGGTTCCGGTTTTGCTGCCGCTGAAAAAACTGTTTTTAACGGTTGTGTTTCCCTTAAATGAGCTGGGCGCACTGGACGATGAATACAGCAACTGATTGGCGAAGAATGTGGTTTGATTAAAAATACAACTGTCAACCGTTATTTTGCTGAAAGATGTATTTACATTACTGCCGTGGTTAAATATAGAGTTCGATACAGTTAACTGCGTGCCGCAATGAGTGAGTGGCGTGCTGTTAAACGTAACTGTGTTTAAACTGTACACTTTGGTATTATCGTAAAAAGGGTATCTTACACTGCTGTTCAGCAAAATACCGCCATTCAGGTGGTCAAATGTAACACCGCTACCAACCGAAAACCCGCCGCCTTTAACGTGGATGGCAGGAGTGGCTGTTTGAATCCAAGTGGTGTCAGCAACAGAATTGGGGCGAGGCCAAGTAATAATCATTTGAGAATAAAGTTGTACATTGTTGCCAATAACCAAATTGGCATTCTCTTCAATTATCAGTTGGCTGTTTTTAAGAAATTTCAATTCTACCCCGTCTGATACTGTTAAGGTTGCATTGTTGTGTACTTTTACAGGGCAGTACACAACAGCCGCAGTATCTGCTGTTGCATCCCGCGTTATTTCATAACCTTCTGCCAAAATATTTAGCGCAGGGTCGCCAAAAAGATTGAATGCATACATGTTTTGACGCATAAAAGAGCGTCCAGCTCTTTTGGAAGAAAGCATTAATTCACCTGCAATGGTATGAGTATCTCTGAAAAGGTAGTAGGGATAACATTCTGAATACTCTAACCAGCTTCCATCTGTATCAGCACCGCAGCCCATAACCCAAACACTGCACGAAGCTCCTATATAGCCCACTGCCCCTTTAGTAGAATCATAACGTGTAAGAAACTCACCTAAACATCCCGTATTATCAAAATGTCCTGTTAAGCATGCGATGGTATTTATAAATGGAGCCTTATACTCATTATTTAGCTTTGCTGAAAAATCAGCCATATTTATATATTCCCACTCAGTTTTACTACCGTGTCCCCAGTACTGGGCAAAAGTTACTCCATTATTCAGATAGTTAAAGGTAGAGTCTTCAATTACCCCGTTCAAATCAAAGTAATCTGCCACAGAGTAACTCCATCCCTTTATTATCCTATTCAGAAAATTACAATAATTCATAGTAGATGTTTGGCTAATTGCACCGCTTCCAAACGTAAATCCTGCCGATTTACGCCAGTCATATTCCGATTCAAAAAATATGGTCTTTTCAACCATGTTAAATAACTGAGTGTCATTTTCTACGCTTAACCGCCCTATAAATAAATCGCCAAACATATCATAACCTCCTATGGTGTCATTTGTAATACAGGTGTAATAATAATCAGATGCTGCAACTTCGTATGTAATTGCATCCCATAATTTCTGGTCATACGACGTTGGCATCCCCGTATTGCCCTCGTAGCAATCGCCCACCAGCAGCACATAGGCCAGCTTACCATCGTGGGTGTGCTGTGCATGGGCGCCTTCGTAAATGCGTCGAATGCAAGTACGGATACGCTGCTCTTTTTTGTATTTATCATAATTGCTTGTACTATCCGGATTTCCTTCGTAATAAAATCCTACAGCATCGGAGAGTATATGTTCCACATTCAGAATGGCTACATCAAAGCCATTGTAAAAGGCGCGGTGTTCGGCCAAGCGCTGCACATCGGAGTTGTGAGGAGTAAAAAACTGGTCGGCACATATAATCAGGTAGTCGGCCACAATGTTTTTTGCCTGTGCAGTGTCGGTAAGGGTTATCCACTGCACATTGCCGGGGGTAAAGCCAGCCTGTTCAAACGCCTTGTCGTTCACCATGGCGCTTGTTCCATCGTCGTTGTAGTTAATAAAGGCTTTTGCCGCCACTTTGTTGAATATGCCGGTGTTTTGCCGCAAAGCACCCTGCGGGTTGGTGAAATTGAGGGTTACTGTTATTTTGTCGATAACCGACAGCGTGCGGTTAACGGGGCAAAACTCCACCGGCTGCACCCGTACTTCTACAAAACGCTGTGCGCGGAGCGAGCCATCGGATGCAACCACTGCCGCAGGTTCCAGATTAACGGAGCGCAACTGTGCGTAGGCTGCAGAGTTAAATGCAAACTGCTCAACAGGAATAGACATTCCTTCCGAATTTTGTTCAGCAACAATTTCCGGCACCGGATATACCCAGCACGATGGCATGGTTTGCCGCGAAGTTACCTGATACGAAACATTTGCCCCTGCACACTCCGGTATGGCAATCTGGTAAGCCAGCGCCGGAAGTTCCGGCGAGCCGGCAGGATTCACTGCAGCTCCGCCGGGCAGAACCAAACGGCGGAAAGCCGTACCGTTTACTGTAGTATCCTGTGTGTAGATACCCGGAATGGTTACCTCAAAACTCACCGTTTGAGTATTGGAACTTAAAATATTAAGTTCCGGCACAGTTGGTTCCGATTTTGAAAAGCCGACCCACTGCTGCGATTTCAATGTGATTGAACACAATGTAACGACTGCTGCTAAAAATGTAGTCTTTTTCATAACTTAATTTATTTAAAATTAAGTTTTAAGCACTTTTTTTGTTATCACTCCATTGGCGGCTGTTATCTGCACAAAATAAACTCCTGCAGGCAGGTGCGTAATGTCAATACTGGGTATATTGCCATACACCTCTATGTTGTTGCCAAACACATCAAATATCTGAACACTTTCCACTCTCAAATTCTTGTTGTTGAGCGCTGTCGAAACACCACTCTCAATTCTCAACTCGCCTCTTGTTGGGTTTGGGTAAATAAGTATGCCACACTCCGAAACGGGATTGCTGCCGATGCCAACATCGCCGGTTACAGTTATTTCGTAAACCAAAGCATTGTCGCCGCTAAAATCGGGGAAAGCGGTATTGGTCATTTTACAGCGTAGACGTTTGTTTATGAAATCTTCTGTGAGCGCAAATTTTCCATTTTCACCTGTCAGTTCCAATGGCTGTTCATTTTCGCCGGTAATATCGAACCACGAAAATTGAGTAATATTTCCGGCAATGCTGTATTCTGTGCTCAAGTCAATGACTGTTTTATAATCAATACTTCCTCCGTCAATTATTTGCTGAGGGCTGTACTCATAGGCATTCATTGCGTCAGGATTAAGAGGAAGTTCTGAAAATAAAAACAGATTTCCGTTGCAATACAAATCCCACAAGTGTGGGAAATTGCTTACGGTCAATGTTATTAACATATTGTTGTTACAGTACAATCGCTCCATGTTAGTGTGATTGCTTACGTCCAACGTTGTAAGTTTATTTG
>JAITVO010000269.1 GCA_031285765.1 Cytophagaceae bacterium
CGCAACTGTCAGCTTTGCTGTCGGGCACTCCTCGCCAAGTGCAGAGCCTGATACCCGATGCCGAAAACGGACTTTTCAGCCGTTTTCTATTTTATTACATCAACTTACAGCCTGTTTGGAAAAATGTTTTTGCCGGAAACGAAAATGCGCCGCTCGAATTTTCGTGCAAGTGAGAGCAATGCCAAACTTGTTTGAGCATTGCTGAGCGTAGCCGAAAATCACGTCAGTAATATCAGTTTGACCAAATCGCAAGCGATTTTCAAACCTTGTTTCACTACTTGCAGCAGCAACCTCAACGATTGCGTTTTGCGTTATCGACACAACAACAGGAACAGTTTAACGCTTATTTCGACAACACCCAACAGCAATTTCATGCACAGTTTGGCGATTCGTTCATTGGTACCGTGCGCCGCTTAGGATTATCAACTTTCCGAATAGCAATGATTCTCGCAGTCTTGCGAATATACGAAACCCCCAACTGTCCGCAAACTGTTGTTTGTACAGACAACGATTTTCAAACCTCATTAACCATTACCAAAACCCTGATACACCACGCCGCATTGATTTTTCAGCAGTTACCAGCCGAAACGCCCGACCACACGCCAAGCGTTCAACCGCAACAAAGATTGTTGCAGGCATTGCCACATGAGTTCGACCGCAAAACGTATTTGACTGCCGCCAAAACACTCAACATTCCAGATAAAACAGCCGAAAAGCAAATAGAGCGCTATTTACAGGGAGGTTTAATCGAACGGGTTGCGCACGGTGTTTACCGAAAACGATAAACAGCGGAGATAATTTTCTCAATATCCTAAAAATCCCCAATATCCCCATTGTGGGGATATTGGGGATTTAAACTGCACATTTTTTATTTTCAGCGCAATAACACGCACTAAATACAAATAAATGTAGTATCTTTGTCCTGAATTTTAAACTTGAATTTTGCAAATGGTATAAAAATCAGAATGTGCCAATAGGCACAGAATAAGACATATAAAATAGCGATTTGCTGTTATTCTTGAATCTCATTTTACCACAATCGACTCATTTATGAGTTACCAAATCAAGGATAAGTTTGCGAAACGCCGTGTGTTACGGCGTGGAACGACTTGTTAGATTTGGAGGCGTGGTAACCTGAGATTCGGATGGGTTGTTTCCACGCTGTTTTTATTTCGTGTAACCTGTTTTTCCACCAACTCGCAAATAATTTGTACTTTTGCAATATTTTTAGTATATGGGCAGGATTTTAGAATACATACAGCAGTCGGGCAATGGTAAGTTTCAATGCTACAAGGCCAAAAAGTTGTCGTTGGATACAAACGACAACGATACAATCGCGTACAATTACGATGACAAAACCGTTGTACAGACAACAAAGAGCGTATTTGCCGAAACAGACCGAAGTCGGCAAGGTACGGTTTCTTTGCGCAGCATGTTAAGTAGCAACAACACGCCACCGTCTATTTTTCGCTATTTTCTCGACGGCTCGCGCCATACCTACAAAGTAGATGATATTGCAATCGGTAAAAAGATTTTTCCCATTGTTGTGGGACAAATTATTGTTGGCTGCTACGAGCGTAGAGACCGCGACACGTTCAAAAAATACGATATTCGCACCAAAATAGTTATGTCAATGCCCGATGATTTCGATGATGATGATGGCGGCGAAAACTTTTGCCGTTCCTGCTGCGAAAAACTGAATGAAGAAATCGCCAAAGTCCCTTTTATCAAAGAGCGAGGAATCAAAATAGAAAAATTATTGCTTTACAAAACAGACGGAAACACAGGCGATAAAGATAAGGACAATTATAAAAATCGAGCCGTTGCTATCATTCAAAACGGAATGGTTGATGGCGAACAGTTACTTGTTGCCAACCTTTGCCGTCAGGGAAAACTCAACGATGAAAGTTGGCTAATCAAAGACGGCTCATTGGAATACAATCCAAGTTTTTCAAATCTCGGTTTTGATGTGGTACAGTGGAATAATCTGCGAGCGAACTATCAACGAGTTGTTGGAGTGTCTAAACAATTCGACCCCGAACTTTTGCCCGATTACGAGGGCAACCGTCTTTCGCAAACTATCGCTAACCACAACCCTTTTGAGCGCACCAAAGTTTACCGCTACGAATCGCAGCACAAAGGCGGTTCCACCTTTTATGCCTTTTGGTATTTGCGCCTGCGCGGAGGGAAAGGAGAATCACGCAATTTTCGAGAAACAAGTTTTTCCGATGTAGTAAAATGCGAAATGGTGCTTTTAGTGGCATAGATTAATTATATGTTGGGGAAATTATGTACCTTTGCAGTCTGAAAATAAAGAAAATATCGGGATGGAATATATAATCAAAACTTCCGCAGATTTAGTAACTTCTCGCGAGCAAACACGGGCGGGTTTCATTGCTTTTGCATTAGAGAAAAATCGCCGTTCAACACCAATAATTGAAAGTGCAAAATCTTTTAAAGTTTTGGCTTCAAAGGCAAAAACGGCAAAGGATTTGCTGAAAATTATAGAAATTCGACCCGCTTTAT
>JAITVO010000289.1 GCA_031285765.1 Cytophagaceae bacterium
CTAAAAACTCCAATTTCTTCGTTATGCTTCGGACGATAAAATGCTCATTTACGTTCATGTAAACTGCGCTTTTATCGCCTCGCAAGCCTCGAACTTTGAGTTTTTAGAGGTTCCCTTTAGTTAATTCAAGACAGCTTCTAAAATATTTTTCGGCAAAAACAGGTTGGGCATCAGGATAAATCTTTTTTTGTATATTTTTGTCGGTCGAAAAAAAACAGATTGATAAAAATTAATAGATTATTTTATGAAAGCTGACATCAAAATTTTAAGAAAGAGTTTTGGCGCGATGCTGCTGTGTGGAACAGCATTGCTTGTTTGTTGTAAGGAAGCTCCCGTTAAAAGAGCCGAAATAGATTATGCGGCAAAAGCCGACGCTATTGTTTTGGAAAGCGACAATACAAAGGTATATGAATCGCAGCGCCCCAAGCCCGAAGAGCGCCTCTTTGTATCGCAGGCAGTTGAAAACAAGATTGGCGAAATTGTAAAACTGCTGAAAAATCCGCGTTTGCGCTGGATGTTCGAAAACTGTTTTCCGAATACAATTGACACTACCGTTCGTTATTATACGATGGAAAACGGCGATGACGATGCACTTGTTTATACAGGCGATATTCACGCCATGTGGCTGCGCGATTCGGGAGCACAGGTGTGGCCCTACCTAAGGATGGCAAACGAAGATGAAGCATTGAAAAAAATGATACGGGGAACCGTTCTTCGGCAGTTTCGCTGCATAATGCTCGACCCATATGCAAATGCTTTCCTCGACCCGCACGACCCGAACCCCGATCATCAGTGGATGGACGACCTTACGGATATGAAGCCCGAATTGCATGAGCGGAAGTGGGAAATCGACTCATTGTGCTACGTCATCCGTTTGGCATACCAATACTGGAAAGTAACTGGCGACGCATCCATCTTTGGCGACGAATGGAACAGGGCAATTACGCTGGTGATCCAAACATTTAAAGAGCAGCAGAAAAAAGAGGGACACGGACCTTACCGTTTTCAGCGAAAAACCGAAAAGCAACTGGATACCATGTCGAACAACGGAATGGGCAACCCTGTAAAACCTGTCGGACTGATTGCTTCGGCATTTCGTCCATCTGACGATGCTACTACATTCCAGTTTCTGATTCCGTCGAACTTTTTTGCCGTAACTTCTCTGCGTAAAGCATCCGAAATACTTACGCAGGTTAACCAAAACACGAAACAGGCTACCGAGTGTACCGATTTGGCAAACGAAGTTGAACAGGCTCTGAAAAAATATGCCATCAACAACCATCCCGAATACGGGCAGATTTACGCCTACGAAGTGGACGGCTTTGGCAATCAGCACCTGATGGACGACGCCAATGTGCCAAGTCTTTTGGCAATGGCATATTTAGGCGATGTGGACATCGACGACCCTGTCTATCAAAATACCCGCGATTTTGTATGGAGCGAAAGCAATCCCTATTTCTTTCGCGGCAAAGCAGGCGAAGGAATAGGCGGGCCGCATATTGGTATTGATATGATTTGGCCTATGAGTATTATGATGAAAGCCTTTACGAGCCGCAACGACGACGAAATCCTTTATTGTATTAAAATGCTGATGGCAACCGATGCCGGCACAGGCTTCATGCACGAATCGTTCCACAAAGACGATCCGAAAAAATTTACGCGCGAATGGTTTGCATGGCAAAACACCCTGTTTGGCGAACTTGTCATTACGCTGATTGATAACGGTAAACTTGAACTGCTAAACAGCATTTAATTATGGGGACCTCTAAAAAAACTCCAATTTCTTCGTTATGCTTCGGACGATAAAATGCTCATTTACGTTCACGTAAACTGCGCTTTTATTGCCTCGCAAGCCTCGAACTTTGAGTTTTTAGAGGCTCCCTTATATAAGTGCCTGTTTTAAAAAGTATTTTTGATTGCGGAATACGCAGATAACACAAATTATTTGGATAAATAGGAGTGTTTCATTAATAATGAAACACATATAAATTCCTCTTTGTGTTATCAGCAAATTCCGCATTATTTTTGAACAGCTCCATACGAACAGTAAACGCCTGATGGCGTTACAAAAAAATATGTTTTGAGTAATATCTGTTACCAAGATAAACATAATTCTCAAAGTTATGCGAAGTGTAATTAAGCTGATTTTTGCGATTGGTATGATTCGGGCATAAATAAACCCAATTATCATGACACCAGAAAAGATTTTGGTAATTTGCGAAGCCATATACTGTTCTCAAAAGTAGTTTGCAAAGGATGTAAACCGCAAAAAAAGCATCAGCAACAATATTGCTAAAGAAATAATGATGCCAAAAATGCATAAGAATCTGTTTTTACGAATCGCAATTGCACCAAAGTTCCATCAAAATAGTTTTTGACAGTATCGCAGTGCATGTGCGACTTGCAAAATAAAATTTTGATGGCATTTCAGTACGATTGCGATTCGTAAAAAAGTATTTTGACAGCATTGCAGCGCGATTGCGATTCGTAAAAATATATTTTGTCGGTGTATTTATATGCCTGCGCCTTGCGAAAAAGAATTTTTGCAAGGCGCAAGTGCATAATGATGCTGTCAAAATATATTTTTGACCATTTTTTATGCGTCTGCGCATTGCAATGACGCGTTTTTGTTAAAAAAAGATACAAAATATGGTTGTCAAAAAATATTTTGGACGACAAATTATGGATGAATGATGGATGAAACAAAAATAAGAAACATAATTTGCGGGTTGCCAGATTCACAAAGAGAGTTCATTACAGTGAAGATTGTGAGAGAATTGTATATAAATACTGTTGTTTCGGTTGCTCTGGCGATAAAATACAGTAGCGACGGATAATTATCGGTTTCTACAGCAAAAAAGGCTGTTCAAAAACAAACGCGGACGACACAGAGGATGCAGATTATTGCCAATAACGCAAAAAAAACAAAATTAATAAGCCTGTCAATCTCACCCGATATGAAAATTAGCGTACATCGATGTTATTTGTGTCATCCGTGTTCAACAATATTTTTTATACAGCCTCGTTTATGTAAGATGTCTTGACTTTATCTCCAGTTTTTTTAACATATTCGGAAAATAAATAAATGGCTTTAGCCAAAATCAACTTGATGGACAACCCTTGTTGCATTTCCCGAAGAAATATTCTGATTGCGCCATCGTGTCGAGCAAATTCGATACGTCTTATCATAAAATCAAATTGACATAAACACTATTCTACCGATAACATGTAAACACATCGGTTCTGAAAAGTTTTACAGGGCAGGAGCGCTGTACTCTGAAAGTTTGGCTGATTCGGACTGTTGGTGGAAGTGTTGCGTTTCCAAACAAAATCCTCCGTGTGCCGGATAGGTTACATCTATTTTGCCGTGATGAACAGTTTATGTTGCGCAATTCTACATGGCAAACACAAAGTTTATCTTGGCAGATACAAGATTCTGCATGAATAACTGCAGATTTCATCTTTTGCAATGCGCTATCAAAAATATTTTGGCGTGATTTCCTAATCACATTCTTCCTGTTATTTCTCGCACAATTTTATATTGCGAAAAAAATTCGCGGGCTATTACACGAAGAATGGTATAAACAGGAATTGCCAAAAACATTCCCACAATTCCAAAAGCAAAACCGGCCATCAGTATTACAATAAATATTTCGAGTGGATGCGCCATCACGCTGTTGGAAAAAATCAATGGCTGAAAAACAACATTATCAACAAGGTTCACAATGGCGTGCACAATGCCGATGGAGAGCAGATAAAAAAGAAAATCCATCGCCAGAGGCGTTTGCAAATAAACAATAGAGCCTACCAGCAAGCCAAGAATAAAGCCAATCAACGGTCCAACGTATGGAATAACGTTGAGCAATCCACACATTACGCCAATAGCTGCCGCATGATTAAAGCTGACACCGATAATTGAAAATCCCAGCGTAATAAGGCATCCAACCAAAGTGGTTTGTATGAATATTCCTACAAAATATCGCCGCAGCAAACGCTTGATGGATGCGAGTATGCCTTTTAAACTCTCTTCGTATTTAGCGGGTAAAAAAAGTAGGAGTCCCTTGAGGAGCAATCCTCGCTCTTTCAGAAAAAAGAATGTGATAAAAGTAACAGCAAATGCCGAAATAAATGTTTCGCCAACAAAACCTACCATCGACGAAAAAACTGTTGTTACTTTTGAGATATTGAAGATGGTAAAAAACACTTCTTTTACCTGCTCAAGAAGCGTAATATAGAGGTCGGGATTGTTTGCCTGAAAAGGGTCGATAATTTGATGCAGCAATCTTACTGCACTATCAATTATTGAAGCGGTATTGATGGTCGAAAGGTATCGAAACTCGTTTGCAACAAGCGGGATAATAAACCTGAAAACTCCAACAATAACTACCCATGCACACAGTACGGTAAGAAAAGCTGCAAATCCATCGCCTATACGAAAATTTTTGAACCGAATCTTTGTAAAAAGACCTGCAAGTGGACGTGTTATCAGCGAAATTACTGCCGACAGGCAAATATAGACAAAGATGGAACGAAAATACCATATCAGCAAAATTACAACTGCCGCTGCCAAAGTTCCCAACAAGTATTTTGTTATGTTTTGCATGATGTTATTCAACCGATTTTGCCAAAACAATATAAACCGGAAAATGGTCGCTGTACCCCCCTTTGTACTCGTTTCCTACATAAGTACGTTTTGGATAACCTTTGTAACGCCCCTGTTGTTCAGTCAGAAACGAATCGTTGAAAACCCTTGCGCTGTGAAATCGGTACCCAGTCTGCTTCCTTTCGAGAAACGACTGCGTAATAATTATCTGGTCGAAAAGATTCCATTTGTCCTGATAAGCCAGCGAACCAACTCCCCGCCGGAAATAGGCGCCCATTGTGTTGAACATCTGGTCGTCGCTCAAACGATTGCGGTCGTCGCGAGCTTTCATGTACAAACGGATACTTTCGTCGGTAGGGTCGTCGTTCAAATCGCCCATCACAATTACTTTGGCATTGGGTTCGGCTTTGGCAATGGAATCAACTAAAGAACGGGCAAGTTTGGCAGCTTCGTTCCGCAGCCAGCCGTTGGGAGGTCCGCTTCCGCGCCGTGCAGGCCAGTGATTGACGATAAAGTGCATGGGTTCGCCGTCAAAAATTCCTGACACAACTAACTGGTCGCGGGTAAAGATGCGTTCCTTTGTTTTGTTGTCGTAAACATACAAGGGAACTGCTTTTGCAGTGGTTACTTTAAAATATCGGGGCTGATAGAGCAGAGCAACATCAACGCCGCGCCGGTCGGGAGAATCGAACTGTACGATGTGATAATCGAGATGACGAATAGGCTTCGCTTTGACCAAATCGTTGAGCACGCCGCTGTTTTCGATTTCACTTAACCCGACAATGGCTGCTCCGGGAATGTTTTCGTGATGTCCAAACTTAGAAATAACTTCAGCTGTCCGGTCAATTCGTTCCCAATATCGCTGCGAATTCCATTTTTTTGGACTTTCGGGCGTAAACTCTGTATCGCTTACATCTTTGTTGTCGATGGTGTCGTAAAGATTTTCGATATTGTAGAAAGCAACAATGCCTACACGCGACTGTTGCGAACAGCTTAAATGTGCGTATCCCAAAAATAGGGAGCACAGAATAATGGAAAGATTGATGTTCTTCATCGTGAAAAAATTATGCGGCAAAGGTAAAAAAAATATTCTATATTTAGATAATACGTAAGATGTTATCTAAATGTCATGCAAGGACAAAACTTTATTAACCGTAGATTTTGCTTCGCTTCATCTATGGACATAGTCTCCATCAAGTTCAAATCCCGCAGGGGCGACGCTTTTTTTTAATCTAAGAGTTAAGAAACGGAGTTCGGCATTAGCCAATGGTGAGTTGAGAGTTATTTTCACACTTTATCCATAACTCTGCGCTCTCATCTTTCAATTCTTCGCTAACAAGTTATCGTTCCTGCGGGACTTGCAAAGTACATCGCTCTGCCCGTTAAAATCTGCGTTTAATAATGTGTCGTCCCTGCGGGAGTTGTAATACATACTATACCCATTTTTTTTTGTTCAAACAGCATTTTGATTAGGAAATATATTTTTTTTGATTATATTGCGCACTGTCATTAGATTGCATTTTAATCAAAACAAACAATGGATACCTTACAAAAACTCGAAATTCTGTCGGATGCAGCTAAATACGACGTGTCGTGCTCGTCGAGCGGGAGCAGCCGACCCAATACGCAGGGGGGAATAGGCAATGCGGCAAAAGCAGGGATTTGCCACAGCTTTACAGAAGATGGTCGCTGTATTTCGCTGCTGAAAATATTGTTTACCAATTATTGTATTTACGATTGCGCCTACTGTGTAAATCGCCGGTCGAACGATGTGCCACGAGCTGGCTTTACCGTTAAGGAAGTTGTTGATATGACCATCAATTTTTACCGGCGCAATTATATTGAGGGGCTTTTTTTAAGTTCCGGAATTGTTAAAAATGCCGACCATACAATGGAACAGCTGATAAATATTGCCAAGCATCTGCGCATCAGCCATAAATTTAATGGATATATTCATCTTAAAGCTATTCCGGGTGCGAGCAAAGAACTTATTCGCGAAGCGGGTTTGTATGCCGATCGCCTGTCGGTGAATATTGAAATTCCTACCGAAGCAAACCTGAAAATGCTGGCGCCGGATAAAAATTATTCGAGCGTTATTGCACCCATGCGATGGATTAAAAACGGTATTGACGAATATCAGGAAGAAAGACGTAAATCACATCGGATTCCGCTCTTTACGCCAGCCGGACAAAGTACTCAACTGATTATTGGCGCAACGCCTGACAGCGACAGGCAGATTCTTTCGCTGGCATCGAGCCTTTATCGGCATAGCGACCTCAAAAGGGTTTATTATTCGGGCTACAATCCAGTTAATTTGAAAGACAACCGGCTACCTGTTTTGGAAAAACCGCCTTTGAAACGCGAAAACAGGCTCTATCAGTCGGACTGGTTGCTTCGTTTTTACGAATTTACGGTGGATGAGATTGTGAATGAAACACACCCCTATCTGGACCAAGAGTTAGACCCAAAACTCAGCTATGCTTTGCGAAATCCGCATCTGTTTCCTATTGACGTAAACAAAGCCGATTATCATCTGCTGCTGCGTATTCCCGGTGTTGGCGTTAAATCGGCAAAAATGATTGTTATGGCACGACAGCACCGGAATTTAAACTCCGATAATCTTACAAAAATGGGTGTTACCATGAAGCGCGCCCGCTATTTTCTTACCTGTAATGAGCTTCCGTCGCCTTCGGTGCAGGATTTTAAACCCGAATTTATGCGAATGCTTTTAACTGCAAATATAAGAAAAAAGGGTATTCCGGATGCTTTACAAATGAAATTAAGCCTGTGAAAATTATAGAATTGCGAAATAAAACTATACACTAATCACTAATGAATAGCATAGAATATAGATACGATGGCACATTTCAGGGATTTCTTTGTGCTGTTTTTGATATTTACAGCCGCCGCGACGACCCTGTGGCAATTCATCCGACCGAAGTTCCCTCACTTCTTTTTACCGACAAATACACGGTGATTACCAACGCTGAAAGAGCCGAGCGTGTGTGGGACGGTATTGTGCGAACCGGCGGCGAAAAAACGGGCGAACATATCTACCATGCTTTTCTTTCGTGCGAGAAAAATGTGGAAATTTTGTTGATGCGATACCTGCGGCACCTGTTTTTGTGCAAACGCCCTGTAATGGACGACTTGGCATATCCCGACGTGCTGAAAGTGTTTCAACTCTATCGCACTGTTTCGCGCGAAGCTCATCGAATACTGATGTTCCTGCGTTTTGAACAAAGCGCCGACGGTGTTTATTTTGCTCCGTTTGCTCCAAAATACGATGTGTTGCCGTTGACGCTCAATCATTTTAAAAGCCGGTTTGCAAGTCAGTCGTGGATTATTTATGACACGGCTCGTAATTATGGTTTTTATTACGATTTGCAAACAGTAGAGCGAATAACTATTAATGAGCCTGCATTTAACAGAGAAACCGGAAAACTTGCGAGAAACGCCGAGCATCCCGACGAAAATCAATGGCAGGCGCTGTGGCAAATTTATTTTAAAAAGACTGCGATTGCCGAACGAAAAAATCTTCTGCTTCAGCAAAATTTTATGCCCAAACGTTTTTGGAAATATCTTACCGAAAAAAGAGCGATTGTTTAGATATGACCATTACGTTTCGCTCCCCGCATTATCCACAAGAGAGGGGGACTCCGCTGCCGTTGGCTTCAGCCAGCGGCAATGATACAAAATTAAACAGGCTTTAGTCAAAAACGCGAAAATAGTTTTCTACTCCTGACTTGCATCATTTTCCTCAACAGATGATATATCAAATTTGATTTTTTGATTGTTGTACAATTCGTTATTGCCATATTGTTCAAACATATTTACAATGATTTGGGATACACAAAAATTGGTTGTTTCGCCAATATACCAGCTTCTGATATATTATTGAATACTAATATGTTTTTTTGCACTAATTCTGTCAAATCACTATTATTTGCAGTTGCCATTGAACAATCATTTATTTCCGTAGCAGACAATAACAGGTTGTAGTAAAAAAATTTCGCAAATAGGGTATTTTAGCTATTAAGGGGTGTAAAATACGCGGTTTTAGTCCAAATTTAACTTCGTAATGCGGGTTGATAAAGTAGAGGCGTTTGTTAACAATTCGGTATCCGGTTTTCGCAATCAGGCGATTGAATCCTTCAATTGAAATACGGCAATCGCGAATCGAAAAAAGCTCTTTCAGCAAAGTATCCGGTTCGCCAAACGATTGAAGTATGAATTTTAAAAGCCGACGCGGCAACAGATGAATATAGGGGAAGTTTGCAAGCATTTTGTTTTTAGCCATCTGCTGATGTCCGCCAAAAGGCATTTGCCATGCAGGAAAGCCAACATAAAGAACTCCGTCGTCTTTCATAAATTTTTTGAGATGGCGCAGTAGCGCTTCCTTTTCAGGAATATGTTCCAGCACATCGTGAAGAATGAGCAGGTCGAATTTTGTTTCGGTATTATGGTAATCAAATATGTCGGTATTAATAAATGTTGCTTTCAGGTTTCTTTTTTCAAAATACTCCTTTGCCAAATCAAGAAAAACACTGTACGGTTCAACTCCTGCCACTTTGCAACCGCTGCACGCAAACACCGACAGGTTTCCGCCCATGCTGCATCCAATTTCCATTACGCTGTAATTTTCGTTCAACTCCATATCGATAAACTCCCTGATGTACGGAATGTAATATTTTTCGCACGAAATTTCCGATTCTCTGAAATATGTTTCTCTATCCTTGTGTCTTGCCTGCATGTATATGTATTTGTTTTGAATTGCCGCAAAGGTAATAAAAAAGAGATTACCGCAACGTTTTAACAGTGTCGATAATCTCTTTGCCGGAAACTGTTTTTTACAACATCTTTACAGACAAAAATGGCATTGCTACCCATTTTCAACTTTCAACTGCGTTTATGCCTCTCACTTCCACTCTGCTTCTGCCGTTTGTTGTTTTAATAATTCGTATTTGGGCGCTGATGCGTTCTGTCATTTCGGGTACGTGCGAAATAACACCTATTTTCCTTCCCTGTGTTTGCAACCTTTCGAGGGCGTCCATTGCCGTTCGCAATGTGTCGATGTCGAGCGAGCCGAATCCTTCGTCGATAAAGAGTGATTCTACCTTCATCCTATTCGACGACAGGGACGAAAGCCCCAGCGCGAGAGCGAGCGATACCAGAAACGATTCGCCGCCCGACAGCGAGTGTACCGTGCGAGTTTCGCCCATCATATCCAAATCGGTAACCTGCAATGCAAGTGTGTCGGCAATGCGTTGTATTTCGTAGCGTTTCGAGAGTTCCTGCAAATGTTTGTTGGCGTAGGCAAGCAGTGCGTCGAGCGTGTAGCCCTGCGCCAGCACTTTAAATTTTGCACCGTCAGCCGAGCCAAACAGGTCGTTCAGTTTTTTCCAGTTTTCGGCTAAAACTGTTTTTTCGTTCAAATCTTTTTCGAATGCTGCGATACGCTCCTTGCCTTTGTTGTGATTTCCAAGCAAAATATCTATCTCGGTATTGGCAGCCGTTTTTTGTTGCACCAACTCCTGCTTGGCGGTCAGCGTTTCGCGCAAGGCATCTGCCGTTTCGTTGTGTGATGGCTTGTTTTCGTGCAGTCGGTGATTTTCGAGCGTTTTAGTCCGTTCGTCAAGTGTTGCCAAAGCGGCAGTTCTGTTTTGATGCAAGCGGTTCAGCTGCTCCCGTTCGGTAATAATCCATTCATTGTTTTTCGACAGCAAATCGGATAACTGTTCAGCCGTTATCGCTCCATTTTTTAGCGCCAGCCACTCGTTTACCGCTTTCTGCAACAAGTTGCAATGCGTTGTAAGCCTCAATATTTCCTGCGAAATCTGATTAATTGCACCAGCCTGTTTTTCGTTGACGCCTGCTGTTTTGTTCTGTTCATTCTTCAGTTGATTAAGCGCATCCGAAAGTTCATCCCGCCTTTTAACGTACATCTGTTCCACTTCATCGGCATATTTTCCGTCGAACAGGGCAACTCTTTGCGCATGCAGTTCTTCGGCAACCGTTTTTGTTTCATTATATTTTTCGGCTTTAGCCGTATAAGTGGCAATGGTTTCGGTAAGTTGATCCACTGCAAGCTGTAAGTTTGTTTGAAGATTCGCGGCTTGCTCGTTTGTATTGTTCAAAATTATTACATGTTTATTCCATGTTTCGGCAACCGACTTCAAATGACCCTGCAACGTTCCCTGTTCAAATGTTGTTTTCCAATCGCTAAAAGCAGCCAGAATATTATCCAGCTTGCTCATCGCATCTTTTATCTGATAATTATAGTTTTCGATAACCGATGCTAAACGGATGTTTTCTTTTTCGAGTTTTTCTATTTTGGCAATTTGAGCCGCTGTTTTGTCGGCAATATCCTTTTTGGCATTATTGAGTTCTGCTTCGTGCAAACTGTCGCCGCCTGTATTTTGGTGCAAATGATGCAGGCTGCCGCAAACGGGGCAAGGCTTGCCTTCCTCAAGTTTTGCACGCAATGCAGCAATTTCGGCAGGCAAAAGTTTGTTCAGCCGCTCCGATTCTTTTGCGAGTTCGGCAATCTTTGCTGTTTCACTGTCGAGCAGCGCTTGGGTCGAAGCCAGCGTTTGTGCGTTGCTGTGTTTTTGTTTTGTTGCCGCCGCCGCATCGTCAAGCAGGGTTACAATCCAGTCGGTTCTCGACACAATATCTCTGTATTGCTTATGCTGACTGAACCACAACTCAACATGCACACTTTTTCCTTTTGACAGATGAAACAGTTTCTCTGTTTCGGCAATCTGTTTTTCGAGTTTATCTTTATGGTCTTTTGCCTGCTTATACTCCTTTTCGGCATTCTCCGCATTTGCTTTTGCTCCTGCCAGTTGAATATCGAGTTCGCGTGCCAGTTTTATTTTTGGCTCAACAAGTTCAAACTTTTCGTTATGCTTTCGCAGACAGTCTTCGCAAAGCGTTACTTTGCCGGCTGCCTGTTTCAATAGCAGTGCGTTCGCATCGCGCATATTCTCCTGTTCGACAAGATGCTTTTTGCTGTCGGCAAGCTGTCGGTTCGATGTTCTTAACTCGTTGAAACAGTCGCGAATCTCCTGCACGCTGTCCACTTGCGCAAGATAGCTGTAGCGCAATGCAGCATCGTCAATGGCGCTTGCAGCATCTGTCAGGTGCTGTTGTGCCAGTTTTACACCTTCGCTTAGCATTTTTTCGTCGGCAAGCCATTTTACCTTATTGGTCAATATGTCAATTTCTTTTTTAAGGATGTCTATCTCCTGCACTGTTGTTTGCTTTTTCGCGACAAGCGTATTTGTTTCCTCATCACTAAGCAATTCAATATCTTTGATGCGTTCGCGAATAATGTTCAACTCCTGCTCGGCGTTTTTCGATTTCTCGTAAACTGCAACCGAAATGCGGGAATATATTTCGGTACCTGTTAATTTTTCAAGTAGCTCTGCCTTTTCTTTTTGCGTAGCTTTCATAAATGTGGCAAATTCGCCCTGCGCAAGAAGTACGGCTCGCGTAAACTGTTCAAAAGTTAAACCTGTCAGATCAACAATTTTTGCAAGCAATTCGGTCTTTCGTCCTTGTTCTTCAATGTTCAGGGTAATATTGGCGAGCCGCAGTTCTGAGTTTTGCAGTGTGCCGTCAATCCTGTCGCGCGAGCGGCGTACACTCCATCGGCTGCGGAACTTTTCGCCGCCAAGCGAAACAAAATCTACTTCGGCAAAACCGTCGCCTGTTCCACGCCGTAAAATGTTGCGACTGTCTTTTTGGTTAATAGTCCGGTTTTTAACATCCACTATTTGAATATTGTTTTCTGATGCGCGATTAGTACGCGGCGTATCGTCGAACAGCGCGAGGCAAAGCGCATCGAGCAGCGTCGATTTGCCCGAGCCTGTACTGCCTGTTATGGCAAAAATCCCTGCCGACTTTAGTGGTTCGGCTGTAAAGTCTATCTCAAATTCGCCTTCGAGCGAAGCAAGGTTTTTTCCCCGTATTGCAAGTATTTTCATCGTAATAAAATGGATTGCAAAAATATCAATTCTATTTATTCTTTCCAATATGCTTTTTTCAATTATTTTCAACAGCAATTATTTTTGCAGGTAAATAAAGCAGTAATTTCATATTGCTTCTGCAATATTATGCCAATACATTATAACCCATGTTACGCAAAACATGAGTTAAGTAGATGTTCATAATTATTTCACATAAGTAAGTACTCAAATAAAATTGATTTGCGAACAGAAGCAACAATGTGGCATGCCCCATTGCCGATGCAGGATAATGTGAGTTAATAAAACGCAATGCTATTGTTAGGCGTTACAATACTATTGTTACGTGTTACAATGCTATTGTTATGCGTTACAATGCTATTGTTATGCGTTACAATGCTATTGTTACGTGTTACAATACTATTGTTAGGCATTACAATGTTATTGTAACACGTTACAATGCTATTGTCATGCGTTACAATGCTATTGTTAGGCATTACAATGTTATTGTTAGGCGTTACAATGCTATTGTTAGGTGCTACAATGCTATTGTTAGGTGTTACAATGCTATTGTTAGGCGTTACAATGTTATTGTTAGGTGTTACAATGCTATTGTTAGGCATTACAATGTTATTGTTAGGCGTTACAATGCTATTGTTAGGTGTTACAATGTTGTTATTGCGTGTTGCAATGCTATTGTTGCGTGATGTAATCTGCGTCCCTTTTGAACATCCTTTTTTATTTTTGATGTATAGATGGGGTGTACCCCGTCGATACAAACCATAATGAATACTTCATTTTGTTTGATATGACTATGCCGTTTTGCAAAGCCACTTCCCTTGAATGAAGAGTTAAAAACCTTAATGATGCCTCCATCAAGCAAATTTTCAATTCGTAATGCGTAGTCGCTGCAGGACTATGCAAACAATATAACCAATTCCCATTTTTATATTTTATCCAATAATTGCACAACATTTATGCTGGTGTGTTTTTTTTAAACACAACCTTATTTTGAACAAAAAAACTGTTGTTTGTGATTTGCAATACCCTGCTACCAAAAATTTATTCTACCTTTGGCACCAGAAAAAAGAATGGAAACAGTTATGATTTTTCCTTGGGGAAACAGGAAGCGTTACAATGATTTCAGCACCCATTTAATAAAGGAATTTAACGGCAAGGTGCAGAAGATTTCGGTCAATGCTGGATTTACATGTCCCAATCGCGACGGCGCGAAGGGTGTTGGCGGATGTACTTTTTGCAATAACGATTCGTTTAAGCCCGATTACTGCAAAGCAGGAGTTTCTATAACAGAACAGCTGAAAAGAGGTATCGAAATATTCAGAAGGAGGCATCCAGAGGCTGAATATCTTGCCTATTTTCAAAGTTATACAAACACTTACGGGCATACAGAGGCGCTAAAAAAGTTGTACGAAGAGGCATTGTCGTGTAGCGGGGTGAGGGGGCTAATTATAGGTACACGTCCTGACTGTTTTTCGGATGATTTACTCAATTATCTGGAAAAACTCTCTCAAAAAACTTATCTGGTTATTGAACTTGGCATCGAATCGACAAGCAATAGCACGCTGGAAAATATCAACCGCGGGCACAACTTTGAATGTACATGCCAAACAATAGCCAAACTTGCCGAAAGAGGGATACTTACAGGTGCGCATTTAATTCTGGGGCTGCCCGGCGAAACACGGCAGCAAATGCTTGCCCATGCTAAAATACTGTCGTCGTTGCCCATCAAATTTTTGAAGATGCATCAGTTGCAGTATCTGAAAGGCTCGGTGATAGGAAATCAATACATGAAGAATCCAAAACGGTTCCATGTATTTGAGCTTGACGAGTATATTGAATTGGTTGTTGACTTTATTGAGCGTACTTCTCCCAAAATTATTTTCGAGCGTTTTGCAAGTCAGTCGCCTTACGAATTGCTGCTTGCTCCGGGCTGGAAGATTAAAAACTTTGAGTTTGTTCATAAAATAGACAAACGCCTCGAAGAACGCAATACTTGGCAGGGAAAACTGTGGGAAGATTAAGAGAGAAAACAGCATAATTTTCATGCGTTTGCCCTGTTTTTTTGTTTTTACAGTACTCATGTTGTTATAAACTTTCTTAATTTTACCGGCACAATTTTCATGATTTATTTTGTATGTGGTTTTTGCGGAAACAACAAGTTAATTATTTGCTCCATTTTTGCGGAACGCTGACATTTGCACGAACAGTTAATTATCTCCGGCTCTTGTATTCATTTATCTTATCGAAAATAAGTAAAAGGGCGGTTATATTGGGAATGCCTTGGGCTTTGTCGGTTGAGCCTGCCGGGTTTTGCAATCTCAAATGTCCTGAATGTCCGCTGGGAGCAGGCGTTTTGCTTAGGCGAGGCGGATTTATGTCGATGGAAGCGTATCGAAATATTTTAAAAGAGTCGCAGCCTTTGCTAATATGGCTGAATCTTTATTTTCAAGGCGAACCTTTTATGAACAGGCATCTTTCCGATATGATTGGCGAAGCTAAAAGATACAGTATTTTTACGAGCATCAGTACCAACGGGCATTTTTTGGATGAGAAGCGCTGCATCGACGTCATTAACGCCAATCTCGACGAAATTATTATTTCACTCGATGGAATTACGGATGATTCTTATTCAAAATACCGAAAAGGAGGGAATTTAGAAACCGTAAAAAACGGCGTCGAGCGTTTAATTAAAAAAAGGAAAGAACTTAATTCCAAAACTCCGTTTATTACGGTTCAATTTATTGTATTCAAACACAATGAACACGAAATTGAAGAACTGACAAAATGGTGCAAAAAAGTAAAAACCGACCGGCTGATACTGAAATCGGCTCAAATTAACGATTTTGGAAACGGCAGTGTAGCGCCAGCAGCCAGCTCAAAATATTCGCGTTACACGCAGAATAAAGATGGCGTACTTGTTATGAAAGGCGCTCCTCGCAATTACTGTTTAAGGCAATGGAGTTCTGCCGTTATTTCGTGGGATGGACAGATGGCGCCCTGCTGTTACGATAAAGATTTAAAATTTTCGCCCGGAAATATCAACACCTTTTCGCTGAAACAGCTTTGGACGGACGAATCCATGCAAAAATTCAGACAGCAAATACTCATCCGAAGAAAAGATATTGATATTTGCCAAAACTGCCCCGAAGGAAGATAGTTGCTATTAATAACAGATATTTTCGGACAATAGAACCATAGTCCATAAATGTATATTTTAAGCAGTGCGAAATATTTTATATTGTGCTTTTTTCAGCAGCAATGGGTATTTTCCGAAGAGGTCTAATCTATAACTCATTTAGTTAATAAATTAATATGGTTCAGCAGATTATTTCTGTATCCTTTTGCGATAGAGATTGATGTATCACCGGTTTTTGTAGCAACGATAAGATTGCCTCCCTCTATAATTTTTATTTTGCTTAAATTAACAAGAAATGAACGGTGAACTTTTACAAAATAGTTTGACGGCATTTTATCCTCAATCGACTTCATTGTAAGATGAAGCGTATATTTTTCATTAAAGGTATTGATTACAACATAATTCTCAAGTGCTTCGAACCAAAGTATATCGTCATATTTTAAGCGTATAAGCGACGAATTATTCCTGATAAATATTTCATTGTTTTGCTGTTTCTGCGAGTTTTGCTTCTTTTCAATACGCTCGCGCACTTTGCCTAACGCTTTGATAAAACGCCCGTACTGAACAGGTTTCAACAGATAGTCGGTAACATCGTATTCGTACGACTCCAAAGCATATTTTTCTTCCGATGAACAAATAATTACCTGTGGAACATCATTAAGCGATTTTAAAAAGTCAATACCTGACATTTCGGGCATTTCAATATCAAGAAAAATCAAATCGACAGTTTCGGAATCGCGACTGTTTAGCATATTAACAGCATCAATTGCGCTCGAAAACGAACCTGAAAGGCGCAATCTATTGGTACGTTGAACAAAATCTTCAATTATTTTGGCCGAAAACCTGTCATCATCAACAACAATACAATTCATAAATCAATTTTTTTAAAACTTAAAAGAATAAACGCCCTGTTTTCTACGTTAACGAATAGAATTTGTTTGCAAAAATATAAAAAAATATTGGACTTCTTCGGAAAATAGCGACAGGATGTTTTATTTATACCCGCCATCTCATCGCTTTCGCGGATATTCTACCGTTCCTTTTGACAATGGGGCATGCCCCATTGCTGCTGATGCCGCATCTCTATTAGCAAGGGGATTAATCCCCTTGTCAGGATGAATGGTTGAGCAGGTGTAAATGTGCGTTTCAATACTATTTTCCGAAGAAGTATATTCTTTCTCTTTGACACACTGACAAAAAAAGACACATCTCTTTCCGAAATGGTCTTCACTTTTTAAATACAAAAAGCCGGTTCGGGAACTTTCCAAACCGGCTTTTGAAACTATACATGCAATGGAACGTTGCTATTACATCATTCCGCCCATTCCGCCTCCCATTCCGCCGGGAGTGGGCATCGGAGGATTCTCTTCTTTCTTTTCTACCAAAACACATTCGGTAGTAAGGAACATACCTGCAATGGACGCCGCGTTTTCGAGCGCAATACGTGCAACTTTGGCAGGGTCGATAACACCTGTTTTGTAAAAATTCTGATATTCGTCCACACGTGCGTTGTAGCCGAAATCGTTTTTTCCTTCGCGTACTTTCTGTACAATAACAGCGCCTTCTTTTCCTGCGTTAAAAGCAATTTGACGCAATGGCTCTTCAATGGCGCGTTTGATGATTTCGATACCTGTGCTTTCGTCTTCGGTTTCGCCTTTCAGTTGTTCCAAAGCAGGAATTGCACGAATATATGCTACGCCTCCACCCGGAACAAATCCTTCTTCAACAGCAGCGCGGGTTGCGCTCAAAGCATCATCAACCCGGTCTTTCTTTTCCTTCATTTCGACTTCGGAAGGCGCACCAACGTACAGTACAGCTACGCCGCCTGACAATTTTGCCAAACGTTCCTGCAATTTTTCGCGGTCGTAATCCGAAGTTGTAGTTGCAATCTGCGCTTTGATTTGAGCAGTACGGGCTTGAATGGCTTCTTTATCGCCAAAACCGTTAACAATAGTTGTATTTTCTTTATCCACGGTTATTTTATCTGCCTGTCCAAGCATATCAAGCGTGGTATTTTCGAGTTTCATTCCGGTTTCTTCCGAAATGACAGTTCCGCCTGTCAAAACGGCAATGTCCTGAAGCATTTCCTTGCGACGGTCGCCAAACCCCGGAGCTTTAACAGCGGCTACTTTCAACGCGCCTCTCAAGCGGTTTACTACCAAAGTTGCCAATGCTTCGCCATCCACATCTTCGGCAATGATTAACAACGGACGTCCTGATTGATGACTTTGTTCAAGAACAGGAAGTATGTCTTTCATGGAACTGATTTTTTTGTCGTGGATAAGGATGTACGGACGTTCCAAATCAGCTTCCATTTTTTCGGTGTTGGTTACAAAATAAGCCGAAATATAACCGCGGTCGAACTGCATACCTTCAACAACATCAACGGTAGTTTCGGTTCCTTTTGCTTCTTCAACGGTGATAACGCCTTCGCGACCCACTTTGTCCATCGCATCGGCAATCAGGCGACCGATTTCGTTGTCGTTGTTGGCAGAAATACGTGCAACCTGTTCGATTTTTTCGTTGTCGCCGCCTACTTCATTCGATTGTGCTTTAAGACTTTCAACAACTTTACCTACGGCAAGGTCAATTCCTCTTTTCAGTTCCATCGGGTTAGCGCCGGCGGTAACGTTTTTCAAACCAACGCTGATAATCGACTGTGCCAAAACAGTTGCAGTAGTTGTTCCATCGCCGGCGTCGTCACCTGTTTTCGATGCAACTTCTTTCACCATCTGTGCACCCATATTGGCGTAAGGGTCAGAGAGTTCAATTTCTTTTGCAACCGTAACCCCGTCTTTTGTAATCATCGGAGCGCCGTATTTTTTGTCGATAACAACATTACGACCTTTAGGACCAAGCGTTACTTTTACCGCATTGGCAAGCTCGTCGATACCTTCTTTCAGGAGTTCGCGGGCTTCAATATTAAATTTAATTTCTTTTGCCATTTTCTTTTTCTGTTAATTTAAGTTTGTAATTCAAGCTATGTACAAAATGTCGTTTTGGGAAATCAAAAGATAATCTTCGCCGTCGATGTTGAGTTCGGTACCGGCATATTTTCCGTAAAGAACAGTGTCGCCTGTTTTTACTTCCATCAATTCATCTTTTTTGGCTTCTCCTGCCAAAACAACCTTTCCTTTCAGCGGCTTTTCTTTTGCCGATTCGGGAATAAAAATACCACTTGCCGTTTTTTCTTCGGCTGCTTCAGGTTTTACTAAAACCTTTCCTGCTAAAACTTTTCCTTTTAAAGTTGACATTTCTACGATTCTTTATTGTTAAACAATATGATGTTTTAATTTTTCTGTGTCTGCTCTTTCAGAAATTGTGCCAAATTAAAAAATGGCATTATTTATGACAAAATTGCAGAAAAGTCGGAAGTTGAAAATTATTTGCGCCAAATTTGCAGAGAATATTTTTTCATAAAACTGCAAAAGTAGGAGGAAAGAGCAAAATATATTTCGTCTTTAGCGAGATGCTTGGCTGTACACAATTAATTAGAAGCTGTTTGAATTGAAAAATAATTAGATATTTTCGGGAATAGTATTGATAATTTTGGCTAAAGTCGATTTTTTTTACATTTTCCGAAAGGGTTTATTAATTCAACAGTTTATTAGATTGCTATAAAAACAACAAAACCATCGCAAAGTAATTACGATGGTTTTAGGGAACCTCTAAAAACTCCAATTTCTTCGTTATGCTTCGGACGGTAAAATGCTCATTTACGTTCATGTAAACTGCGCTTTTATCGCCTCGCAAGCCTCGAATTTTGAGTTTTTAGAGGTTCCCTTTATTTTTCAACACAATGAAATTAGTTGATTACTTTATTCATAATAATATAAACAACCAGTCCGCCAACTACGCACAAAGCTGAAGTAGCTAATACCCCATTACTGACGAATCCACCATACATGTAGATTCCCAAAAGTACTGCACCCACAAGGATGAGTAAAATGCCCAAATATTTTAATAATTGATTCATAGCAGTTATAATTATTTTGTTCGATGATTAAGGCACAAAAGTAAATTGTTTTTTTATAAACATCAATTTTTTCCCGACTTTTTTTATCAGAATATTGAAATGAACTGTTTTTTGATGATTCAAAAGGTTGGAGTCGCCTTAAAATCGCATTTTGCTGTTTAATTACAATTAACTTGACTTTTATGTATTTTACATATTCTCGTTTTACTTTTGCTCCTGTTTTTTTATTGATTTGAATTAGATTAACTAATGGCTTTCATTTTTTTATTCTGCCAAAATTTAGAATGGTTATTTTATGTTTGAATACAGGCTGGTTTCGTTTTCGGAAGAGCATACAGAAACAATGTATGATTTAATAAAACGAACTCTTACAGGTACATATTCATCAATTTATAATACTGATTTTATTGACTATTTTTTGTCGTACAATGAGCCATGCAATATTTTGTCCGATTCCAAAAACGGACACTCTGTTTTATGTTTTAGCAACAGGCTGCTTATTGGAACCGGTTGTGTGGTGAATACAAATATCAGACGGGTATTTGTATTGCCCGAATATCAACGAAATGGCATCGGCGCTCATATTGTAAAATATCTCGAAGATAAAGTGAAAAAAAACGGTTTGTCGTTTGTTGAGCTTTATGCGATGCTGCCAGTGGTGGAATTTTACAAAAAGCTTTGTTATACCGAATTGTTTGATTGCATCTATAAAACATCTGATGGAAATCCGGTCAATTATATGCGAATGATAAAACTGCTTCGGTAACCATGCTGTTGGGACAAAAAAGTTTTCTTTTGAATTTCATCTCCTGCCTCAATAGCTCTTGCCGACTCCGGATCAACAGAAACAAAATCGAACCACTTGAAACCATTTTTTTTCGCCCACTCAATTTCTTTCCATCCAACTACTTCCGGAAGTTTTTCTTTGGCGTATTCGCCATTCCATCCCCACGTATTCCATCCAAAAGTATCTCCGAACAAAATACACAGGAATGCGCAAACAGGAATTTCTTCTATTTTTACAATGTGTATAGCAACCATTTTACGGGAAGCAAAAACATCTCACAGTTTGTAATAGTACGCCTTTTCAGATATATGGATTAACATTGCGGCGGTTGCATGTTTTCAGCATTAATTCGTAAAACATGTCAATATCGTCACGGGTAGCTTCAATCAGTTCGAAGTTGAAATTTTTTAACCCCGAATTGATATTCTGCCGTCGTGTCTGCTTAAATCCGTTCCTTATGCTGTCGAACGGCTGTGTAAGATCCAGTAACAACGTTGCGTTTACGGCTGGAACAGGAGGAAGATTGCTGTAGGCAGCAGTAAATCCATGCTTTTCGAGCAACTGAGGCAGCTGGGGTAATGAGTACCATACATCTATACTAAGGTATTGGAGTTTTTTTGTCTGCGCAACTTTTTTTATTTCGATTAATAATTTTTCGAAATGATCCGGATTGCAGGAGCAGGAGTGTCCTTGCGATATGTATCCTATTTTTCCGAACTATTTGAATTTCAACATTTGCATCTGTACTTCGCAAACAATTCTTCCATTTTTGCGCAAGATGATTCTTTGTGCTTTCCAGCCGTTCAATTCAATTACTTTACCCCACAGGGACGACTGTTCGTAACAGCTTCCCGATAATTCGACCCAAAAATGGTTCCATTCGGTATTTATCTCTTTTCCGCATAATCCAACTGTTAAGGCAGCTTCTGTTTCCATGATTATTGTTTTTTATGACAACTGTATCTGGCTGTATAATAATGTCATGAAGATAATCTATATGATATAATACATATCAA
Organism: Cytophagaceae bacterium; assembly: GCA_031285765.1. GTDB lineage: Bacteria > Bacteroidota > Bacteroidia > Bacteroidales > Marinilabiliaceae > WRMI01. The sequence goes on from JAITVO010000289.1 coordinate 21,510, forward strand.
TTTTAGCAGAACATTTACCAAAATGTTAATAATGGCTTGTTTTTATGGTGATATTATGCAAACAACAACACTTCTGTATGGCAAAAAGCCGCTTAGCCTATCATCCTTTTCAACAGTTTAACGGCCGGATTTTTTCGGGGTAACATTCTTCCAATATTCAGCAGAAAATTTAATATTTTTTGAGGAAAAACAATGTAATTGGTAGTGGCTCCATGTACAAAAACTTTTGTTCCGCCCATTGAATGCTTATATTTTTCAATTCCTTCATTACCGCTATCGTCAGTTCCTCCTCCTGGATTGTAATACTTGAAACCGCCGTCACGGAAACGCTGAATCATATTAAAGTCAATGTACGATGGAAATCCCAACTCGTATGCTTTATTGTTGGAACCCATTAACAAGCCGTAAACCTGTCCGTTTTTTTCGATATTGTACTGCACGCTGTGTATTTCGTTTTCAAACAGAACGTAATACAGTTTAACGATTCCACTGTTCAAAAGCCGGGTTAACGACTGTTCGTCCATGTTTTGAAGATAAAACGGGTTATACTGTGTTCCGTATTTCGAAACCCTGTGCTCCCTCGTCAGGTTCAACAATGTAAAAAGTTTTTTCATAACATCGTCTGAATCGCTTTGTATAAACGAGATACTGTTTTTTTCGGCATGTTTTACATTCTTTTTAAAACCCTTGCTGAAGTGTAGTTCGCCTGCTGTGGGGCGAAAATCGACAATGTACTCGAACCTGTTTGTTGTAAAAAAGCCTTTTGCTCTGCATGCCAGTTCGTGTTGCTGGTCGTACGAGCCCAATACTATCCGTAAATATTTTTGTTTCAGAGCATAACGGTACAGTGCCACATGGCAGGCATCAAACATGTTTTGCTCATAAACTTTCAATGCAGGCGATGCGTAACAATAAAGATACCTGTTGTTTATCAGCCCCGACAGCTTACCCACAACCGTTCCCCCGTCCACGAAGTTATAAAACACAGCCTTGCTGTTGCCGCTTTGCATGGCATTTACCCATTCGGCCGTAATGAACAGGCTGTGCGCATATTCGTTTAAATTCAACAGCCATTCCCTTTCTCCAACTTCAGACACACTAATATTCTTCATTTTAAACTATGTTTATTTCGTTGCAACAAGTTTTGCCGGAACGGAACCGTAAAACCGGTCATCCCTGTACGTCTGTATCAATCAAATGTTTCTTCTGTAAAAATGATATTTTACCTTTTTGCGGTTCTTATTTATAACATGTATGCCTGTATTTCATATATTTAATGACTTTTCAAGACATTGGCGATTTTTGTGCAAAGGTACTGAAAAAATAGACACAGCATACAAATATACGGAAAAATATGAACTGATGGACAGGATTATCTCGGAAAACGAACACTTGCAGAGTAATTAAGCCGAAATTACTTCTGTTTGAAATACTTCGCGTATATGCTTTAGCAATAGTTTTTTTACTGTATTCATGCTTTGCATGGCTTCAAGTTTCCTTTCGATTGAGGTAACACCTTTGTCAATAAATCCACATGGATTAATATACCTGAAATAGTCAAGATTGGTATTTACATTCAGTGCAAACCCGCACGGATAGCTCTTATTTTTCGTGTTTTTGACACATTATCCGTATCAATCCAAACCCCGGCAGCCCTTTGAGGCGCGCCGCCGCCAGTATGCCTAAATCATTTAAAGTTTTAATAACAACTTCTCAACAAGGTATATGTAATTTTACACACTAATCTTCATTGTTTTGAGGTCGAAAATGGGGTAGCCCACAATTTGTCAGGGTCCGTGATAGGTGATGTCGCCTCCGCGATTGATGCGGTAGAACTTTGCCCCAATCTTTTCGAGCAATTTATCGGAAATCAATAGATTGGATTGCACACCGCTTTTTCCCAGTGTGTAAACATGCGGATGTTCGCAAAAAATCAACCGGTGATTCTTATTTGGAGTGTTTTCGAGTTTCATGGCAATAATTCCATCAAACAGTTTCTCCTAATAACTCCCTTCTAGATAGTCAACAGTGCCTAAATATTCAAAAAATATATTCATCATAACATAATTGCAGGTACAGATAATACAATATAGGGAACCTCTAAAAACTCCAATATCTTCGTTATGCTTCGGACGATAAAATGCTCATTTACGTTCATGTAAACTGCGCTTTTATCGCCTCGCAAGCCTCGAACTTTGAACTTTTAGAGGTTCCCTATAAGGATAATTCTATTTCCCCCGAAGAGGTCTAATGCAGTTTACTCTTTATTGATAATATTGCTTTAAATAAACCGTAGAACCGGTATTTGAAAGCAAACAGCATGTTGAAAATTAAAGCCATGAAAAAATCGCTGTTTCGATTTATACACCAGTGATACAGCCGTTTTGTTAAAGTATTTTCATCTATTCCGCTTTTGTGGCTTTCTATTATGTCGGTGTTGTTCAGTACTTCGGTTCTCAGTGCCTTTCGCTTTTCACCAAACGATAGCGGCGTTCCCTTCCGGAAGTAATTGGAGCAAATATCGTATCCCAACTGGTTGATTATGTCGTCTGTAAATTTTTTTTTCTTTTCGTAGCTCCAGTTTAACTGCGAAACAATCCGTTTGGTGAGCGATAACGCGTGCATTCCGTACTTTGCATAACTTGTATGGTACTTTGACGATGCCGACGATTCGTCGCGCAGGTTGTAAATGTATCCGCAGTCCCGTACAAATGCAACAACAGGTTTTGAGTTGGCAAAAATGGTATTCATGAATACTTCATCTTCGTAAAACGAATAGCCGAGCGGAAAATAAAACTGGTTTGTTTCAATAAAGCTGCTTTTAAACAGCTTGTTCCATGGCATGTCGTAATAAGCCTTGTTCAATTCAAACACTTCTTCGGTTGAGTGCCTTTTCTCTCCATTCAGTTCAATAAGCATGCTGTTTACTTTCCCGTTCCGAAAATGAACGCGGTCGTACCCTCCAATTACAATGTCGGCGTTAATATCTATAGCTGCACAGTGCAGCGTTTGCAGATAGCAGGGTTTCAGTTCATCGTCGGCATCAACAAATGCAATCCATTTCCCCGAAGCGGCTTTTATCCCTGTGTTTCGCGCCCTGCTAACACCTCCATTGGGCTGGTGGATAATTTTCAGCTTTGAATAGCCTGCTGCAAGTTCGTCCATTACGGCAACCTGTTTTTCACAGCCTCCGTCGTTAACAAGTATCACCTCAAAATTTTGAAATACTTGCCGCTGCATACACTCTGCAAGAGTGGGCAAAAAATCTTCGGCATTGTAGCAGGGAACAATTATTGATATTTCGATATCTGTATTTGTCATAACCACCTGTTTTTATTTTGGGACAACAGAACTTAAAAACTTATGCATTTTAATCGATAATGCGTCAAAATTTTCATTTTCCACATCCAAATGAAGTGTTGGCACATTCAGTTCGCCGGCAATGCGAAAAATCTGTCCGGCAATCAAAATTTTCTCTCTTACAAATTCTGTAAGCCTGTCATTTCCCAAAAGCGGATACCAGTTGTTAATGACTGCTGTTTGGTCGTTTTCCCTTTTTTTCAGGTTGCCGATAATATAATCCTCGCTTGCGGAAAGATAAACAAGTGCTCTGTTTTTGAACAGGAGTCCAACTGTTTCGTCCAGAGAGAAATTGCCGTTTTTTGCCAAAGAATAAAGTGCGACTATTTCTTTTGCAAAATTATGAACAATGCCTTCGTCCAGCATAAAACCTTTGGGGAAACTGCTGTTTCTCATAAAAACGTCGTATTTTACTACATTAATCAGGTAATGAAAAATATCCACTTTTATGCTGAATGGAAATTCCTGCTTTGCAATTAATTCGTCAAAAACACTGTTCAGCATAAATCTATAAACAGTTTCCTGCTCCCTGTTGATAGATTTTAATGAATCCAGTGATTCAGCGGGATGAAACCTGTACAAATCTTTGGTCAAAAACCATCCCTCTCTCAAGTTTTGATTCGAAATCCTGTTTAAAAAAGTGGTTTTTCCTATGCCGGAAACTCCCACAAACTCCACAATCAATCCTTTGGACTGGTATGATTTTGATGTGACCGTATTCAGAAGTTTTACTGATTTAAATTCGTATCCAAAATTTCGGAGAAACCTGTTTATAAAATTCTTCATATTTAACTGGTTATAGACATTCGGAGAATGCTGATTTTTTATTGTCGATAAGGCTGTTGATAAAACAACTGAACTTTTCGACCATTTGCTTTTCCTCTTCGTTTTCAATGTTCAGGCACAGTGTTTTAACTTTGTTTTCTTTGGCTATCGAAAAAAGTTTTTCCGCATTGGAAACTTCCTTTCTTACAAAAAGTTTTGTTCTCTCTTCGCCGTAAAACGAATACCAGTTGCTGATAACATCCTCACTTTTCAATGCTCTTTTTTTTAGATTATTTACCACATAATCTTCGCCAGCCGAAATATATACAATAACTCTGTTTTCCCAAAGCTGCTTTAACTCATCGGTTTTCACCAAAGGGTTACCCTCCTCTGCTAAGGAATAAATAAAAACTATCTCTTCTGCAAAGTTTTTCAAAAATCCTTCATCCAGCAGAAATCCTCTTGAAAAGTTTCCATACCTGATTAACGCATCGTATCTGGCAATCTGAATATGAAAACTGTAAAACTCAACCACTCTGTGTAACTGAAAATCCATTTTTAACATTCTGTTGTATAAATGACTCAACATGCAACTGTAAGCGCTGCTCAGCCTGTTGTCAATATATTTCAATGCATCAATATTTATTCCATACGGATGCGCCTTATATAAATCATTTCTTGTAAACCACATTTTTTCACATGGGGGGGGGTAAATTTTGTTAAAAAACGTAGTTTTGCCAATGCCCGGCGCTCCAACAAACTCAACGGTCAATCCTTTAGTAGAACTCTGTTCCTGTGTATAAATCAGCGGTACTTTTACCGACCTTATTTCATATCCAAAACGCCGGATAAATTTATTTATGGAGTTTTTCATGCTTGTTAGTTATACATAAGTTCAAAATCCATTGATTTTTTGTCATTAATCAAATTGCTAATAAAATAATTGAACTTTTCAATCAACTGCTCCTCCTCTTCATTTTCCATATTTAAACAAAGCGTTTTAACATTATTTTCCTTAGCTATAAAAAAGAGCTTTTCCATATTGGCAATTTCCTTTTTCACAAAATATCTTAACTGGTCTTTGTCGTAAAACGAGTGGTAGTTATTGATAACGTCCGGAGTTTTCACCGCTCGTGATTTCAAATTATTGATAATATAATCTTCTTCTGCATGGAGATAGACAACAATCCTGTTTTTTAACAGATACTTCAAATCATCCCTTTCCACCTTGCCTTCCTGCGCCAAAGAGTGAATGTAAACAACTTCCTTAGCAAAATTTTTCAGAAACCCGTCGTCCAGCAGAAATCCTTTCGAAAAACTTTCGTGCCGAATCAGCGTATCATATTTGGCTATTTGAACAAAATAATTATAAGTTTCTATTATCCTGTGCAACGGAAATTCCATTTCCTGCAATCGGTGGTACGAATAGCTCAACATTTTGGTATAAACGTCCCTGAGCTTATAGTTGGCGTACTTTAGCGAATCCATATCTACTCCATACGGCAACGATTTATACAAATCATTTCTTACAAACCAATCCTTCCTGCATTGATGGATGCGAATTTTATTAAAAAACGTAGTTTTACCAACGCCTGATGACCCGATAAACTCAACAGTCAATCCTTTGGTTGTACTTTTTTTCTGTGTATAAATCGGGGGCGGCTTTATTGACCTTATTTCATAGCCAAAACGTCGGAGCGCTTTATTTACAAGAGTTTTCATTTTAGTAGGTAGTTCTGTTTAAAACAACGTTGGTATATTTTGCAAGTAATCGTCCCGCACGGTAAACGGGATTCAGCAAATTGTACGGAAAGGTAAGAAAAGGGGTATAAGCACCGCATACACTGGTAGGTATGGCACCGGTCGATTTTTTGTAGTGTAGCAATCCTTCCCCGTCGGCTCCCATTGGAATTACTCCCAAATTGTAATATTCAAATTTTCGTTCTCTGAACATTTCTGTCAAATTATGGTCTAAAAAAGCTCGAAGCCCTTTTTTATAACTGTAATCGTCGCATCCCAGTAACAGCGAATAAGCCTTTCCTCCTTTTTCCAAATGCAGATGAACACAATGTATGCCGACGTCGCTTTCTACAGCATATATCTTTCCCATCCCCGAACTGCACAGTTTTTTTAATGATTCAGCTGTCAGGTTCAGTGTGTAAAATTTATTGTATGCTTCATGTTTGTTTTTTACCCTGTGGTGCAGTGTATTGTCCATAAGGCTGAGAAATTTTTCTTCTGTTTCATTATTGTAAACCAGCTCTTTGAAAAATACAGGCTCCTTTAACGCCTTCTTCAGTTTTGTTTTAAAATCCTTGTTGTATTGGGGCTCCCTGTGGCAAAAAATAGCATACTCGGCAAATTTGGTCGGGATAAACTTTCTGCTGTTTTCGAGCGAAGAAGTAAAGTGTGTGTCAAAATTTTTTATTTCAACCCTGCTGAATCCGTTTTTACGTGCAAAGCAGTAAAGTGCATTCATGCACTTGCTGTAAACAGCCTCGTCAGGCTCACCCAGTGCAATGCCTGCATAACAGTACAGCTGTCTGCCTTTTCGCTTGATAACAAGTCCACTGATTTTGCCAACAATGTTTTTATCTCCGTCAATAAAATTGAAATATACGGGTAGTGCCGAATTGCTGCACACGCTCCGTATCCACTCGGACGTATTAAATAAACTGTAATTAAACCGGTTTAATGTTGATGCCCATTCGGATTCAGTTAACTCAACAACATTGATACAACTTTTCGCCTGCATAAAAATATTTTATGATACATTGTTACTTTAAAAATGCTCCTTTTTCAAAAATGAAAGTGGGCTGCTATACGAATTTGAAAAGAAATGGTTACATTTTAGGGGTGTCTTATTTTTAGTGGTATTTTAAAAGGCATATTTTTATAAAGATTTGATATTATGCACAATATTGTAATTTATAAGCCTGAACTCCATTATTAATCAAAGCAAATATTTAACTGATAATTTTTGTTTTTTAATATTTGGCAAACGGATTCAAATAATTTTCACTATAAGGTATTTTACTTGTTAATACGGCAAAATCTAAATAAAAATACATACTTCTGTGGTATGAGTTATTCGTTATATTTTCGCAAACAAGTATTAAAGATAAAAGAGATAGAATCCCTTGCATTTTGTCATACAAGTGATTTCCAATTTTTTATCTTAAATATTTGATTATGAAAATATAAAGAATAAATCATACGCAAAAATAAGTAATTGCTTCGATATGCGAGGTCGCTCAATTGATTCAAGCTGAATCAGTTCTTCACGAAGTTTTTTCAAACCCTCTTCGGTTATATAACTCACATTTGACATTTTTTTTCACCTACTTACAATTTGAATAAAAAAAAAGAATCCCGAAATTTTTCGAGTCCTTTTTTTGCTGCTGTAACAGCAAAGTATTATTAACTCATGTTACGCAATTTGTTTTTTTAGCCTTGAAAAAGGCTTTACTTTCATAACCGCCGGCGGGCGAAGCGTTGCCTGCAATTGTGAATTGTGAATACCGGCGGAGCCAAAATTTGGTTGTTCAAACCTCCTAATACTCGTTACTCATCCACCAAAAACATCCCCACCGTATTCGGGATGCCTTTTTATCCATGCTTGTACATAAGAACAGGTAGGGATAATCTTCGAGCAGTTACCGTGCGCATGTTCAAACGCATGGCTGATTAATGCAGACGCCACGCCTCTGCCTTCGATGGGCGGCGGAACAATGGTATGAATAATATTCAGCGCATTGCCGGTTGGGATGTATTCGGCATACGCCATACAGCCGTCCAATTCAACTTCAAAACGGTTTTTTACTGTATTGTGGATAACTTCGTATTTCATTTTTACGGCTATTTATTTTTGATATGCAGTATTGCATAAAAAGCGCTGTAATTCTGCAGGCAGGCGCTTAATACAATGCTTGTAACAATTGTAATTTTCCAATTTTCGTGTAATAACGCCAATGTGAATTAAATTATTGTGTTGCAATTTCTTGTTTTTTGCAAATAAAAATCTAGGGCAAACGCACGAAATTTTACCTTTGCCGCATGAAAACAGTCTATAGGAAGCCTATAAAAACTCAAAGTTCGAGGCTTGTGAGGCGATAAAAGCGCAGTTTACATGAACGTAAATGAGCATTTTATCGTCCGAAGCATAACGAAGAAATTGGAGTTTTTAGAGGTTCCCAT
>JAITVO010000303.1 GCA_031285765.1 Cytophagaceae bacterium
CTGAAAATAAAAGGGCGGAGAATAAATCCCCGCCCCCTGCAATATACCCCTAAATCCCCTAAAGGGGACTTTAAGCTCCTTTTAAGCCCCCTTTAGGGGGTTGGGGGTTGTTAGTTCAAGTACACTTTCGTGGATAACACTTTGCTATCTTCCGAAACCAATTTCACCAGATAGATTCCGCTGGCGCCGTTTACCGGAATTACCTCGGCTGTAGAGACGTGGTGCACCGCGTTTCTACGGTAAACAACCCTGCCCTGCACATCGGTTATCTGTACCGATTTAATAAAAGCATTGCTTTTGTTGACAATGCAGATGCTGTTCCCGCTGCTGTAAACGGTAATGTTGGCAAGGGTGTTGTCGGCAATGCCCACAGTGATTCCTTCAATTGTACCAAAATTTTTCCACACTGCGGCGGTGCGGTAAAGTTCAAGTGAACTTTCGGGAACATAGAGTGTGTAGGCTGAAAGGTTTACATGCTTAAACACATCCGCTGTTACTGTTTGCGGGGTTTCGGCAAGGTTGGTTACACTTGTTAAGGAAGTACAGCCGTTAAAAGCATCGTTGCCAATTGCAGTAACCGAGTTGCCGATGGAAACAGATGTCAGCCCTGAACAGTTGTTAAAAGCATAAATCCCAATTGAAGTAACCGAGTTGGGGATTGTGTTTGAGTCAGGATTAACAGGATACCCAGTATAGTAATCCTGTAAAAACAGTGGTTCAGTACTAATCACATTACGCCCTCACGGGCTAAGAGCCTGTATTTCTTAGCAGTCCTGCCTCCCGCGTGATGCGGGATACCCCTCCCGCATGATGTGGGATACCCCTCCCGGGTGTCGTTTGGTCGTACTAAAGCACTCGTTTGGTCGTACTAAAGCACTCGTTTGGTACGACTAAAGCACTCGTTTGGTACGACTAAAGTACCCGTTTGGTACGACTAAACGGCACACGGGGTACCCGTCCCGCACGGCGGACTGATTATTCGATAACAGTTAAAGCGTCGGGCAACACGCCTTTCCGCATGGTTTTGTTGCCATGCGGAAATATTCTTACGTTGAGCCGGCACTTGCCAAGTTCAATCTTTAATTCGGTGTAGGGGCGGGGGGGCTCACTATTGCAACGAAACAATCCACCCTTGATAACAGGCCGACTGCGAGTTTTTTTCGCTTCCTGCATACGCTGCGCTGACATGCAAGACTGCTGTTCATAAGAACGAAGATAGCGGGTAATTCGCCACTCCGAAACGTAACGCTCCTATGGGCTGTACTCTCCTGCTTACTCTTTTTTGCAACGTGGATGTCAATAATTGTAGTAAGTAAGTACTCAAATAAAATTGATTTGCGAACAGAAGCAACAATGGGGCATGCCCCATTGCCGATGCAGGATAATGTGAATTAATTATGAGAACTTACTTAATAAAATTTCATGTGTTTGCCCTGACAAGGATAAGTATTTTACTAACATTTTGTTCTTAGCGGAACATTGAGAATGTGTGCAACAGACAAGTACATAATAAATAGAGGGAACCTAGAATTATTCTACTTTTTCATTCTCCACTTTCAATTCACCATTCACCAGTTCAATCACCTCCATATCTTTAATGGTGCCTTTGTCCAAGACAAAACGCACTGCTGTTTGTATGGTGTGAAATCCGAATTTACCTGCTGCTCCGGGGTTTATGTGAAGTAAACCGAGCTGCGAATCGTTCATTATTTTGAGTATATGGCTGTGCCCCGAAATAAACAGGCGGGGAGGATTGGCAAAAATTTTACGCTGTATTCGTGCGTCGTATCTGCCCGGATAACCACCGATGTGTGTCATTAAAACATCAACACCTTCGCAGTCGAAGCGAAGCATTTCAGGCAGTCTGAGCCGAATGTTCGCATCGTCAACGTTACCGTAAACGGCGCGGACGGGCTTGAATGCCACCATCATGTCGAGTACTTCTTCGGATCCAATGTCGCCGGCGTGCCATATCTGGTCAACGCAGGCAAAGAGTTCGTAAAATCGAGTATCGAAAAAGGCATGAGTGTCGGATAAAAGTGCAATGCGTTGCATAACAGGCGGTGTTATTTCGATTATTAATGCGAATCAATGGTAGAGAATTGTTTTCATCCTTTGGGCTAAAGGTCAATAAATGTGTATTTCCTACCATCTGTAGCTTTAGCCAACGGATAGAAAGATGGAAAACACGGGCTTTAGTCCAAACCGCTATTATAAACAATTTAAAGGTTAATAAAGTCCAGCATAAACGGCGCTTCGGCTCACAGTGTCGTCGTCCCTGCGGTACTTTGAATATCCCCAATACTTTAAATTGTTTGATGGCGGTTTGGTATTATTTATTATTCAAATAAATTGTTATAGTGCAAAAAAAGCCTTTCCCGAAGAAAAGGCTTTTCTTATTATTCAAAGTTATATTTTATTTATAACTCATGCGTTCAACTTCTCGTGCCGTATAGCTGATACGTAAAGCCTGTGCGCGTCTCAACGCCTGCTTCACATCTGTAACTATTCCCATCGAACAGTCGGCGTCGGCTTTTATCGAAACCGTCATCAAAGGTCGTGTGTCTTCTTCCATCATCTCCCTTTCCTGTACAATGTAACTCTGGATGTCATCAACAGTTGCAAAAGCGTCGTTTAACTGCAGCCTTGCTTCCGAACCATATTTATTTTGGTAAGCAGCAAGAGGATAACCCACGTATATGTAAGTAACCAGCGATTTGCGTTCCAGTTTGGTTACTTCGGTTGCTTCGGGCTTGGTGTTCGATAGCATCAATGAAACTTCTTTCATACTGGTTGTTACCATAAAAAAGAATATCAACATGAAGATAATATCGGGCAACGATGCCGTACTTACCTGTGGCACTTCGTTATCTTGGTTTTTCCTGAATCTTGACATAATCTTATTTCTTTATGCTACGGGGTTCTGCTTCCGAAATCTTTTGAGGATAGATTACACGAACCGCTTTTTGCTGTTCTTCGTCTAACTCACTGTAATTCTTGTTGAACTGACGTTTGGATATCTCATTTCTTAATTCATCAATTGCAGCCTGTAACTCATTCTGCACCGATAAATAAGTTTGATAAGTAGTTCCTCGGTCGCTTTGCAACGATATTACTGCATTTGGCGCTATCGGAATTATTCCAAAATAGGGAACTTCCACTTCTCTCTTTGCAGGCAATGTTGCCAAGCCAAGTGGATTCGCAAGAAATTCCTTTGTCGCATCTTTTAACTGACTCATGTGCATCGGCTGTTTTTCAACCAGCAGTTCGTTGCGGGCATTTACCAACACTTCGAACACATCTCTTTCGTTAACGGGAGGAGCGTCTTGTGTTTCCGGAACTATGGGGGGCAGCATACGCGCCAGCCCCTTATCGGTATCCATCGTTGTAGCAACAAGAAAAAATATCAGCAAAAGGAAAGAGATATCCGCCATTGAACTCGCATTTACCTCCGGTACTTTATTCTTTGCCATATTACAATTTTTACAATATGAAAACTATCTGCGGAAAACCCTCGACAATTCGGTAAAAAGAACTGTCAATAAGGTTATTGCCGCAACAAAGTAGGTGGTATAGAGCCCAATGTCGGTCATAATCAGTTTCGACGGTACATTATCAGCTCCTGTATAACCAACGATATTCAAAGGAGTTCCGTCAGCCATAAGATACGCCACGATTATCAATACTGCCAAAATTCCAATGGAGAGCAATGTTCGCACTGCATTTTTGGGACTTGAAACGAGTTTGATAACTTCGACCACAATTGTCAGTACCACTGCTCCAATTGCAAGAATAACCGCCCAATTCAGAAATGCATTGGTATATATGGGAGTTGTAAGTGCGGCATCCTCTTCGGTTCCGCCCATAAAAAACATACCTATTATTACCAAAGAAATAGCGAAAAGGACTAACAGTACGATATTTAATATTTTCGAATATCTATTCATAACAATATCCTTCCTGTTTATTTCTTCAAATTATATCTCAACAGAATATCCAAAAATACAATGGATGAATCTTCCATCCGGTTAACGATGGTTTCGATTTTTGAAAGAATATAGTTATAGAATATCTGAAGAATAACGGCTGCAATCAAACCTCCGATGGTTGTAAGAAGCGCTACTTTAATACCGCCTGCTACAGCTGTAGGTGAGATGTCGCCCATTGCCTGAATGTTGTCGAAGGCTTCAATCATCCCGTAAACCGTTCCCATGAACCCTAACATAGGCGCAATTGAAATGAAAAGCGATACCCATGTTAAACCTTTTTCCAAAAGTCCGGTTTGAACAGAACCATACGAAGTTACTGATTTTTCAACAACATCAAGACCTTCATCGTAGCGGTCGAGCCCCTGATAACAGATAGAGGCAACTGGACCACGTGTGTTACGGCAAATTTCTTTAGCCGATTCGATGCCGCCATTTTCCAAAGCGTCTTCAATTCCTTGAAGCAACTTTTTGGTGTTAGCTGACGCCAAATTCAGATAAATAATTCTTTCGATACACACAGCTAAACCAAAAATTAAACAGATAAGGATGCTGCTCATAAACCAAGCGCCACCCTCAATGAATTTAATTTTTAACTGCTTGTGAATACCGACCTCTTCTTCAACTACTTCGCTCGATGGCTCAACTTGTTGGGCTACGGTAGTTGCAGGCTCTACAGCCTCTTCGGTAGTTACAGGCTCGGTTGCGGGAGCCTCTTCCTGTGCAAAAATTGCAGATGAACTGATACTTAGCATTCCAAGAACTGCTAAAAACGCAAAAAACTTCTTCATAATTTATTAAAAAAATTGATTTGTATTGATTGTTAATACTTGAAAATATTTATCACTAAGAAAATATTCTTACGCGAACAAAAGTAAATACCTCAATTTAGAAAAACAAATTTCGGAATACAAATGTGAGATATTTATTTGATTTGAACAATAATTATTCTCTTCAATTGCAGCAATGTACTCAACCGATGTTGCTACTTTCACTGTAAAGACGAGCGCAAAAATAGAAAAAAAGAACAATATAGATACTATTTAGGAGTTAAAATAAGCAAAATCGCTCAATTTTTCTTGCGATAGCATTTTTTGATGCTGTGACATAATGTATTTAGTACTTGAAAATATGATAGATAAATTACAACTATAGTGATGTCAGAAAATTTTCCACTCCTACTCGTCGAAATATCGAAAACTAAACTGTCATTTCCCCTTTTAGCGAGCAGGTAAGATTAGTCTTAACCTCGTCGAGCGAAGAGCAGTTGCCCAAAAGGTACATCAGTTTGGTAATGGCGGCTTCAGTAGTCATGTCGTAACCGCTGATAACGCCTGCATCTATCATGTGGATGCCTGTTTCGTACCGCCACATTTCTACACTCCCCGACAGGCATTGTGTTACGTTTACGATGATGACTCCCCTGTCCACCGCTTCTTTCAGCGCATCAAGAAACCATTTGTCGGTAGGCGCATTGCCCGATCCGTAGGTTTCGAGCACAACTGCTTTAACGCCCTGCGCGTTTAAAATGGCGTCAACTATTTGGGGGGTGATGCCGGGGAATATTTTCAGGAGCGCAATTCCACATTCCATTCGCTTTGCTACAGAGAAAAGCCCCTGTGTTGAACTTTGTATGCAGGGATGGTTGTATTTAATATGTATGCCAACTTCGGCAAGCGGCGGGTAGTTGTCAGAACGAAATGCCCTGAAGTTTTCGGCATTGAATTTTATGGTGCGGTTTCCTCTGAAAAGCATGTCCTGAAAATAGATGCAGACTTCGGGTACCAACGCCTTGTTATCGTGCTGCGCCGCTGCAATTTCGAGAGCTGTCAGCAGGTTTTCCTTGCCATCGGTTCGGATAGTCCCCAATGGCAACTGACTTCCCGTAAGTATTACAGGCTTCTGTAGATTTTGCAGCATAAAACTGAGGGCGCTGGCGGTGTAAGCCATCGTATCGGTGCCGTGAAGTATCAGGAAACCATCGTATCTATCATAATTTTCTTCGATTAGCTTGCCGAGCCGAATCCAGATGTGTGGATTTATTGTCGATGAATCGATAATCGGGTCGAACGAAATACTGTGTACTCCAAAATCGAAGCGCCTGAGTTCGGGAACATTTTTCGTAATGTTTTCGAAATCGAAAGGAACAAGAGTATTGGTGTCGGGGTCGTTCACCATCCCGATAGTTCCGCCTGTATATATAATAAGTATTGTACGTTCCATAGCTGTTAAAATGTTTTTAATAGAATGCCGCATGTAAGCCAACAGCCGGCAAAAGTAATTTATATGCTGTGAAAATACAAACAGTACGCAACTAAAATACAATCATCTGTAAAGTTATTTTTATAACGACTGAAAAATTTTAAGGCGCATAGACAGTTCTAATTTTGCATGCATCCACTATAAAGGTAACTATTTTTGAATGGCTAAATCCCATTAGGGATTGTTGCTTGGCAGAAAATGCGATGTGCGTAAATTTCGCATCCTGTAACCCTGTCAGGGTTTGTTGTTTTGTTTGTATAATTACTATATGCAATTCATATATTTGTAAAATAAGGCTTTATACATTTTATAAACAACCAAACATGATAAATTTTGTGCGTTTACACCGAATTTGTAAACGCCCGTTTGAATATATTTGTAAAAACAAATATATTTGCGCCCTCAAATAAAAACGATATTGGCAGGGAATCCCAAAACAGTTCTGTTTGGAAAAAGGTAAGAAAATATATTTTGCATCGGATGTTCATCTCGGAGCGCCAACAATCGAGAATCACCGCGAACACGAACAGAGGTTTGTACGATGGCTCCATTCCGTTAAGGATACGGCTGCGGCTGTATATCTGCTTGGCGATATATTCGATTTCTGGTACGAGTATCGGCAGGCTGTTCCCAAAGGTTTTACAAGGTTTTTGGGAACGTTGTGCGAACTGACCGATGCAGGCATTCCGGTACACTTCTTTACAGGGAACCATGATATTTGGATTTTTGATTATTTGCCGGAAGAAACAGGAATCATCGTACATAAACAACCGCTTGTAACGGAACTGTATGGACGCCGATTCTTTATTGCGCACGGCGACGGACTGACCCGCTACGAAACATCGTACAACCGGCTGAAAGCGGTGTTTACAAATCCTGCGGCGCAGTGGCTGTTCCGTTGGCTGCATCCCGACATTGGAATACGGTTTGCCGCTTCGTGGTCGAAACAAAGCCGAAAGAGCAAAACAGGCGACAGCCAAGCCCGCTTCAGAGGCGAAGAAAACGAATGGCTTATACTGTGGGCAAAGGAGATGCTTGCGAAGGAATATTATGACTATTTTGTTTTTGGGCACCGCCACGTTGCATTAAATATGGAGTTGAACAACAAAAGCCGGCTTGTTTATTTGGGCGACTGGGTGTCGCTGTTTACTTACGGCGAATGGAACGGCACAAATTTTGAGTTGAAAAAGTTTGTTGAATAAAAATTATACAGCAAAATCATTGAAAGAGTAATGAAAGTAGAGTTGAAAACTTATTCGGTAATAACAGGAACAGGCAGTTTTGTTCCTCCGGTTATTGTTGACAATAGCCATTTTGCCAACAATCTGTTTATGAATACTGATGGCAGCATAATCGAAACGCCCGCGCAGGAAATAGCGGAGCGGTTTGAACAGATTACCGACATAAAAGAGAGGCGATTAGCCGAGCCCCATCACAATACTTCCGATTTGGCAACTTTTGCAGCCGAAGAGGCGCTTGCCGACGCCGGTATCGACCCCGAGATGCTGGACTACATCATTGTTGCGCACAATCTTGGCGATATAAATCCTGAAAATGGTTACTGCGACATTGTGCCCACGCTGGCTTCGCGGGTAAAGTACAATCTTGGCATACGCAATCCGAAAGCGATAGCTTACGATACCACTTTCGGCTGTCCGGGATGGACGCAGGCAATGATTCAGGCTGATTATTATATTCGATCGGGCGACGCCAAAAGTGCACTGGTAATTGGCGCCGACGTTTTGTCGCGTGCCATGGACCCGCATGATCGCGATGCTATGATATTTTCCGACGGCGCCGCTGCCGTTGTGCTCGAAGCCCGCGAGAGCGAAACGCCCGTAGGAATGTTGAAACATTCTGCCCGCTCCGACGCATTGGAGTATCTCGAAATACTGAAAATGGGACGTTCGTTTAATGCGTCAAACAATCGCGATGCACTTTATTTAAAAATGATGGGGCGTCGCGTGTACAATTACGGACTTACCTACGTTCCCGATTTGGTAAAGGAGTGTTTGGACAAAAACGATTTAACGCTCACCGATATAAAAAAGGTGCTCATTCATCAGGCAAATGCCAAAATGGACGAAGCTATCCTGAAACGCCTTTTTAAACTGTACGGAATGAAAGATGTGGATATGAGTGTGATGCCAATGATTATCCGCACATTTGGCAACAGCAGCGCCGCCACAGTTCCCACGCTTTGCGACCTTGTTTTCAAAGGCAAATTGAGCGGACATGTGGTAGAGTCGGGCGACAATGTGGTAATGACTTCGGTAGGCGCCGGAATGAATATCAACGCGTTTGTGTACAGGATGCCGTGAAACGCATCACTTATGTTCAGGATTTTGACAAAAAAATAGCTCAAAATAATTACTCACTGATGTTACGCACCGGTATTATATACCGGTGTTGCCTTTACAAGTTTGTGCACCTGTTCTGTTAGAAATATACTCAAACAGAATTGATTTGCGAATAACAGCAACAAGGGGATTAATCCCCTTGTCAATAAATAAAACTGAACAGTTAAAAGTGGAATCCTCTGTTATTTGCAAACCATTTTTGTTTGAGTATAAATATACAGGATGCAACATCTGAAGCTAATACGCTCATGCCACAACAGTCAAAATAATGCAAGGCTTTGCCGGAGCGCAAAATCCGCTGCCTTTATGGCTTTCGCCGATGTCCGAT
>JAITVO010000351.1 GCA_031285765.1 Cytophagaceae bacterium
ATGCCCCATTGCTGCTGATGCCGCATCTCTATTAACAAGGGGATTAATCCCCTTGTCAGGATGAACGGTTGAGCAGGTGTAAATGTGCGTTTCAATACTATTTTCCGAAGAAGTCTAATCTATTTTCCGAAAATGTCTATAATCTTACTCATTGCCTGCGGATGGTTCACAAAAACAATTAAATCCACAAAGCGTACACATCAAACATTTTTATACCTTTGCACTTTCATATTTATCACACAATTACAGCAATGAAACTGCAAAAATTATTACACAAAAACATCGTATTTTACAATCGTTATTACAGGCTGGTGATGGCGGCTGTTGTGATTGCTACCGGCGTTACAGTAGGAAGTTTGGCGGTGGGCAGCTCGGTGCGCACTACGCTTGTGAGGCGGGTAACGGAACGTTTGGGCGATACCGAAACAATTATCTTTTCGCGAAACTCGTTTATGGCGCAAGAATTGGCGGATGCTTTGCAGCAAGAAGGCTCGACGCGGGGCATTTTGCTTGTAAACGGATTTGTTTCGTACAGTGGCAGGCTAATTCCGGTAACGGTATGGGGTGTGGATGATATGAGCATTGAGCAGGGAGGCGCCAAAATAAATGCTGAGCTGGCAAACGAGCTCGAGCTGAACGTTGATGCAGGCGCCAACCTTGTGCTGCGCTTGCCGGCTTCGGGGCTTATTCCGCAGGGTTCACTGTTTGTTACCGACAGCTACACAACTTCTATGCGGCTTGCGCTGAGCGGCATTACTGATGTGGATGACGGCGGCAATCTTAACCTGAAAAACGAACAGACCATTCCGCTAAATATTTTTGTGAACAGGCATGAGTTAGCCGATGTAATGGATGCGGAGCAGAAAATTAATCTTATTATGACCAACAGGCTGGTTGCGGAAGCCGAGTTTGAGAAAGTGTGGAGCTATTCATCGTCGGGCATATCGGTAAACAAACGAGAAACTTTCTCGGAAATTGTTTCCGACCGTGTTTTTTTGCACGACAGCGTTACAGCCGCCATTTGCCGCGACAACCAACAATGCAACCGCCTCTTTTCCTATCTGGCAAACTCCATTGAGTCCAAAGGTGCATCCATCCCCTATTCGTTTGTTACTGCATTGGATAATTACGATGGCGAATTGTTGCAATCGAATGACATTATCCTGTCGGATTACGCGGCAAACCATTTGCAGGCAAAGGCGGGCGACACGGTGAGGCTCACCTACTTTACATCGCACAACCTGAAAACACTGACAAACGACACCATCCTGCTAAAGGTAAAAAAAATAGTTCCGCTGGCACACTTGTTAAACGATAAAAGTCTGAGCGCCGAGTTCCCCGGATTGTCGGACGTGGAACGATGTACCGACTGGGACAGTGACATGCCTATCAATATGGATTTGATAACCGACGACGACGAGCGATACTGGGAACTTTATCGAAACACGCCCAAAGCCCTTGTGGGTTACAGCGGTGTTGTCGGCGACTGGGGTAATGCTTACGGCAATGCTACTGCTGTGCACCTTGACGGAAGTCTTAACCTTGCGGGGCTTCGCGCTAATATGTTTGGCATACATCTGATATATCCCCGCGAATCGGGCGTGTTTGCCGCCAAAAACGGCGTTGATTTCGCAGGGCTTTTCCTTGCGCTGGGTTTTTTTATTATCGTCTCCGCCAGCCTGCTAATGCTGGTTCCCCTTTCGGAGATGCTGTACCGCCGGCGGCGCGAAGTGGCACTGCTCAAAGCATTGGGATATTTGCGCAAGCACATCATCCGAATGTTGTGGCGCGAGGCTGCGCCGGCAATTGTAGCATCTGCCGCAGTGGGCGTTGTGGCAGGCTTGCTCTACACAGCAACAGTGATGTGGCTGCTGGGCAATGTGTGGAAAGGCGCTACGCATACCGACGGCTTTGCGATTTATCCCGACGCCATTACGCTCATTGCCGGTTTCGTTGTTGGCACAGCGTTGTCGTTATCGCTGTTGCGAATAGCTATTGTGCGAAGTTTACGAACAAAGCGACAGCACATCGGTACGCCAAAAATATCTGTAAAAAAACTGAGGATAACTGCCGTTGCATCGTCGATAGTGAGCATTGCGATAATAATATATGGTATCCTGTTTTTACATTCAGTTGCGCTGTTTATTATTGCCGGTATAACGCTGATATGCACCGCAGCGTTGTGGGGCAATTACATCATCTGTAAAAACACTTTGTTTACCAATAAAGATGCGTTTGCTGATAATAAAATGGTGTGGAACACACTCTTTGCAGGCAGGCAACAGGCAGCGCTTTCGTTTTTTGCTTTGGCGATGGGCGTGTTCACGGTATTTTCGGTGGGATTGAACCGCAAAGATTTTTCGGACGCTACCCTGCTTCGGAGTGGAACCGGCGGCTACTCGTTTTGGTGCGAAACCGGCGTGCCTGTTTATCATAACCTCACTACGGACGAAGGACGCCTAAAACTCTCACTCACCAACCTTCCCGCCGGCGCTGAAGTTCTTCAATGCCTTCGTTACAGCGCCGATGACGCAAGTTGCCTCAACCTGAACAGAGTTCAGCAGCCAACAGTTCTTGGCATAGATATGAAAATGCTGGCGGCGGGCGACTTTGCAATTACACAGAGCCTCTACCCGCTTACGGGCGATGCTGCTTTTAGCCGGATGACGACAATGGAAGGCATAGCCTACCCTGCGTTGGTCGATGCCACCGTACTCACGTGGGGCTTGATGATGAGCATTGGCGACACGTTGTGGTACGAAGCGGATGGCGGACAAACTATTCCGATCATTCTGGCTGGTACGCTGGCAAACTCTGTCTTTCAGGGAAATCTGCTGATTGACCGCACATTTTTTTCGCAAATATGGCGCGAAACCGCCGGCAGCGAAATCTTTTTGCTGAAAACCGCCGAACAGAATTTACCACAAACCAAAGTGCTTGTAGAACAGGCGCTCAACGAGTACGGCATCCGTGTAACCACCACCAACGACCGGCTCAAACAGTTCAACACCGTAACCGACACTTACCTCACCATCTTTATGACGCTGGGCTGCCTTGGACTGTTGCTGGGTGTCTTCAGTTTTGTTATCGTAGTTCGTAAAAACCTCTCGATGCGTCGCCACGAAATCGAACTTTACCAAACATTAGGCTTTACCACCGCCAAAGTCGGATATGTTATTTATCGCGAAAACCTCATGGTGCCGCTCTATGCCATTGCCACAGGCGCAGTGAGCTCCATTGTCGGCGCCGGCGGAAGCATTGCCGGCATCGGCGTACAGATTTGGATTGCGGCACTGCTCTTCACCTGCATTTTTACTGCAGCTGTAATTGTTTTTGTACGAAAAGAGGTGCGGAATGAGGTGAGATTGGTGTAAATTTTCACCTGTTGATGTTACGCAGTATTACTTTTGATAGCCTTGAAAAGGCTGAATCTTCATAACCGTATGCAAATGTAGGGGCGGGGTTTGCCCGCCCAGCGCATTTACTTATTATTCTATTGTGTTTGACGTTTCTGCAGTCTCCGTTTCCTGCTCTTCTACTTTGGTGCTGTTTACAAAAAGATAGGCGCCTGCCAAACAGTTGTCATTTTCGTCGGGAAGAGGTTCGTATTTGGCGAACTTTGCCAAATCGGCTGTTTCGAGTATCTGTGCCATGCACGAACGAAGTTTTTCGTCGGTCAGGTTAATGGATTTGAGCGCCTTCAATATTTCGGGCGTAGTTTGTTCCATCGCGGAAAAGTTGAAACGGTGTTCCATGTAGGTGCGTAACGTGTCGGTGAGCTGTGAGTAAAAGGGCTTGATTTGCCCCTTCTGCCAAATTTTATCGCTCTTTATACGGTCGAGTTCGCGCAAAGCGATAATGTGTGGCGGTTCTTTGGGCTTTTCCCTGAAAAGGATTTCCTTGATGGGATTGCGTTTCTTTCGCCACCAGTGGATGCCGAGTACTATGAGCGAGGATGCGAGCATTGCCAGCAGTACCCAGTTTGCGATTCGGATTATTTCGAGAAAACTGAAAGACAGGGTGAGCGGCTGTTTGATGTCGAAGATGCCTTTTTCGATGTCCACTTCGGCAAACGGATTGACGACCATTAGCGCAAGCGAGCGCGACTCCTGCCGTTCGAGCATTTCACCCGTAAGGTATTCGACGGTGATGGGCGGAATGTAGTGCAGTCCGCTGTCGAACGACGTGATACGGTATGTGCACATGATGTTTAGCATGTCGCCGTTGCGCACGGTGTCGGGGCGCGTGTGGCTTACGATTTCGATATTTTTGGTAATGGTGTCGGTAAAAATGGGGAGTGCTACGTTTAAACCGTCGGGCTGAATGACTTCCAAACGAAGGTTCATCTGCCCTCCAATAAACATCAGTGTTGAATCGAGTTCGGCTGAAACCGAAACGTGCTGCCCCGCTGTAATTCCGCTAAATGCGAAACATGTTATCAGTGATAAAATCAGTCTGTTCATTATTTTAACTCCGTTTTTTAAATAATCCCATCAATGCCTTTACATAATCGTCGTCGGTGCGAATTGACACATTGTCGACGCCTGCCTTGCGGAACGATGCAATGATTTTGCAGTCGTTTTCTGTCCACCAGCTGTTGTAGGCTTCGCGGCTTTGGCGGCTCGATGTGTTAATCCAGCGAAAAGCGCCCGTTTCGGCATCCTTAAACTGAACAAAGCCGACGTCGGGCATTTCGGTTTCGCGCGGGTCGTACACTTTAAGGGCAACTACGTCGTGCTTCTGGTTGGCAATTTTGAGAGCGTCTTCAAAGTTGTCGTCCATAAAGTCGGAAATAACGAAAGCGGTACACCGCTTTTTGATGGCATTGGTGAGGTAGCGCAACGCTTCGGAAATGTTGGTGGTACGGTTGTCGGGCGTAAAGCCAATCAGTTCGCGGATGATGTGCAGGATGTGCGTTTTTCCTTTTTGGGGCGGGATAAATTTTTCGATTTTGTTGGAGAAGAATATCACACCAGCCTTATCGTTGTTCTGAATTGCCGAGAACGCCAGCACTGCTGCAATTTCGGTGATTACATTTTTTTTGAATCGCCACGTTGTCCCAAATTCGCGCGAGCCCGAAACGTCGATCAGGAGCATGACGGTCATTTCGCGTTCTTCTTCAAAGACTTTTACAAAAGGCTGGTTGAAACGGGCTGTAACGTTCCAGTCGATGTTTCGGATATCGTCGCCATACTGGTATTCGCGCACTTCGCTGAACATCATTCCGCGCCCTTTGAATGCGGTATGATACTCGCCAGCAAAGATATTTGCCGACAATCCCCGCGTTTTTATCTCTATTTGCCGTACACGTTTTAGTATATCTGATGTTTCCACTGTATTATTTTTTTACAAAACGGCTTTGACAATCAAATATTGTGCCGAATTTTGGAGATTGGAGTCTAAGATTGTATTGCAATTCTATCTATTGTGTTCTGTTGAAATACTATTTTAGGCGATACGGACAAAATTAACGCTGAAACATTATGTGGTTGATTTTATTATATTTACGGCATTTTTAATTATGAGTAAAAATTATATTTCTTAGCCGAAATTAAGTTTTCAACTTAAAGAAGTTTCGTCGCTGTGTAACAGTTTTGCTAATTATATTTGTCAATATCCTACTTGCGTAACATGAGTTACTGATTCAAAATTTAAATACTCAATAAAATACTGATAGCGGTTTGGTGAAAATTAGATAAAAATATGTTACCCGCGTGCCGTCCGGTGTGCAATGCTACAGATATTCTTACTCAGTTCCATACGGAATTACGGAATCTATAACAGGTTTTATAGCAATTATTGAAACCGTTACGTATCCTTACAGGATGTTTAAAGCCTGTTCTTTTATTTTTTCCAATTCGTCCTTCATCATTATAACCAATTTTTGAATATTGGTTTCGTTGGCTTTAGAACCAAGCGTATTGATTTCGCGCCCCATTTCTTGAGTGATGAAACCTATTTTTTTTCCTACATCTCCATCCTCATTAAGCGTTTCAAAGAAATATTCAATATGATTTCGCAATCGGGTTTTTTCTTCCGAAATATCTAATTTCTCGATATAATAAATCATTTCCTGCTCAAAGCGGTTTTCGTCCACATTTGCTCTGCCAACAGCATCGTCAAGACTTTCACGTATTCGCGCTTTTATCTTATCAATTCGCTGCTTTTCAAACGGCTCAATCCTGTTCAACAGCAAGTGTATGGTACAGGCTCTTTCTTCCAAATCAACTTTGAGAGCAGCACCTTCATGACTTCTGAACTCATCAATAGAATCAACAGCTTTCATAAAACTCTCTTTAAGTTGCAGCCACTCATCCTCGCCTAAATCGGGCTGTTCGGTTCTGGTGGCATCAGGCAATGAAAGTGCAGCCCTTATGAAATCGGTATTATCGGATATTTTTAAACGCTCAGCTAATTCGTTCAACTGATTGTAGTAACTTTCGATAACAGGAATATTGATAGATGTTATTTTGTCGGAAGTTGCCGACTCTATAACTATCGTAAGGTCTATTTTTCCGCGTATAAACTGTGCCGACAGTTCATTTCTTAATTCAAGTTCCTTTTCTCTGTACAGAGACGGGATGCGAATATTAATATCCAGTTGTTTGCTGTTGAGCGATTTTATTTCGATGCTCACTCTTTTGGCAGGTAATTCGCAGACAGATCTGCCAAAGCCCGTCATTGATTTTATCATGATGACATATATTTTTGAGAGGGCAAAAGTAAGATATATTTCTAAAATATACGGACAAGCGGATTAAAATCATTCCACAAATCAAATTTTGTAGATAAATAATAAACCTCTTCGGAAAATAGTTTAGCACAAACTTTATACCTTTGTATTATGTTTTACAAAGAGATAGAAAACTTAAGTTTACGTCAGTTTAAACGCTTAACAGGCGTTAAACGGGAAGTCTTTATGCAGATGTTTGTATTTAATTAAAGATTCCCGCTTCCATTTATCGGGCAAGAAATCCTTATTAAAGGAAGAAAATCATTTTGAAGTTGTATTGATAGACGTCACGGCAAGTCCCGTTGAACGTCCCCCAAAAAAACAGGCATTTATAAATATTGCGCTACTTGATTGTTTCCTCTTTCACCCCTTTTGTCCCCAAACAGGACAATGCCAGAAACACCACCGCAAAGAGTTTTGTCCATAAAATAGACGAAAACAGTCCGGTGGTGCGGTTAAAGTTCGTCAGCATTTTGTCAATAACCCCGACATTCACTTCCCAATCAACAAGGCTCTGATATCAGAACCAGTAAATGTTGATGACACAAAATAAAATACTGACGGCACGCATAAACTCCATCGTTTTTGCCAAGCCTCTCAAATCATCTTCCTGCTGCATAGTTCAATCAATTAAAAATTACGAATTACGTTTACATTATTACAAGCGTCTTTGACGCTTTGGTTTTTTCTTCATCCGGTGGGTCAATGCACGTTCTTCGGCATCGTCCGCCGCATCGCTTCCGGTTTCGGGAGTGAATAGCCCCAATAGCCCGCCGACACCTGTATCATTACTTTCCCGCTCACGGAACAGGTTATCGGACGGCTCAAAGGATGGTTTGTTTTTAGTATCAACCTGTTCCGGCTTATGTCCGTTTCCGCTAAACAGGTCATTGAACACGTTTGCCGAAAACTCCTTGCCCAAACGCGAGCCGTTGAACACGTACCTTACGCGCGGCGGTGGGGGATTTTTTTATTTGTAATAATACCACCAATTACTGTTGTAATTTTTGTCGAAGTTTTCTTTGCTGTCAAGATAAATATTGAATCGTCCACGCTTATAATAGCCAAATTCATCGTGCTGCCGTAAAATTTCACGGTATTTATCAGCCCACTCCTTTTTCAATGGACTTTTTTCGTAAAATTTCAGTTGCT
>JAITVO010000368.1 GCA_031285765.1 Cytophagaceae bacterium
CGCACAAAGTTGCTTTGTGTCCTTAGTGCAACACTTCGTGAACTTTGTGGTAAAATAATCAAAATAATCGTTACTGCGAGGCACAAAGCAGTCCGGAGAAAAACAGTACAAACTTGAGAAGCAATACGGGTAGCTGGAGGAACGTTGACGACGCAAAAGACGATGCGACTGGCTCAACGAGCAACGGGTTGAAGATCGAAGCACGGGCTTATATGAGTTGGTTCTACTTCCAGTGCATCATAACCGATGCCTTTACAGGCAGGACGATAACCTCCGACGACGCTATGCTCAACGTTGTGCAGTAATCAATCAACAGCGGTGAATGTTGCAGCATCAACAGTCTGCCCCGGAATTTGCAGAATGAGAGGATAAACAGGATCCAGGGACATCCCCCTCGTGTTAACAGATTACCGGATACCGGAATGAACAATCCCCGCCAAGTGCGTCTGACGGGGATTGCTGCGTTTTGGGGGTGCTTCGTTCTTCGCAATGACGAGTTGTAGCACGTTGGTGCGACCGGCAGCTCATTCCTTAAAAAATAAAACGAGCAGTAAAATAAATTTACCGCGCGTTTATTTTTCGTATTTTTGTACGCCGATTGGTTTCCCAAATGTCTGAAATACATACTTTATATTTGCATAATATTTGTGATAAATAAATATTATATAACGATATTTAATCTATTAAAAATAACAATTCGATATGCGTTTGCTCAATTTAAAAGAAAATAGTGTGTATATTGCTGATAATTTACGGCACGACCTCGCCGAATTACTGCAACCTTTTGACAACGAAAAAATATTTGTGCTTACTGACGACAATACTTTTCGATGTTGCATAAACAGGATTACGAATGTTGTTGGTATTTCTTCTGAAAGAGTCATAACAATTCCCTCTGGCGACAATAACAAAAACCTCAATACGGTTGCCGATGTTTGGAAATACCTTGTTACTGCGAAAGCCAATCGCAATTCCTTGCTAATCAACTTGGGGGGAGGGATGCCCTGTGATTTGGGTGGCTTTGCGGCATCAATATTTAAGCGCGGAATGCCTTTTATCAATATCCCGACAACCCTTCTTGCACAGGTTGACGCTTCGGTGGGTGGTAAAACGGGCATTAATTTCATGGGACTTAAAAACGAAATAGGCATTATTAATCAACCTGAAGCTGTTTTGCTCGACGCCGTTTTTCTCGAAACGCTCAACAGAGAAAACATACTTTCGGGATTTGCTGAAATGATAAAACACGCATTACTAAAAGGCAGCAACGCTTTGGAACAGATTATCGGTTTCGACATCAAAATGCCCGACATGAAGGAATTAAGCAACTTGATTGCCAATTCGGTTAAAATAAAAGATAATTACGTATCTGCCGACCCTTTTGAGAAAGGTATCCGCAAAGCATTAAACTTGGGGCACACCATTGGTCATGCTTTCGAAAGTCTTGCCATGAAGCGTGGTAAGCCTATTTTGCACGGCTATGCAGTTGCTTTCGGTTTGGTTGTGGAACTCTATCTTTCGTATTTAAAACATGGGTTTAATATCAACAGCGTGCATCGCGTAAAAGATTACATCGATGATATTTACAGTGTTTTCGATTTCAATTTATCCGACTTCGATGACCTTCATGAAATTATGATGCACGATAAAAAGAACAGAAACGGGCAAATCAATTTCGCACTGCTCAGCAAAGCGGGCAAAGTTGTGATTGATGTGAACTGCCACAGGGAAGAGATTCGCGAAGCATTGGAGTTTTATACAACGTAAAATAATATGCATGCGTGGTTGGTTTTTATTTTGATATAAATTGCGAAAAGCATTTTTATATTTTCATTTAAGAATTTTGTTTCCCTCATCAGGGAATGAGGTTTTCCTAAGATGATTTTTTATTTTCACATCTGATTTTTTGCTAAATACATCTCTTTTTTTATATTTACAGATAGCTTAACATAAAACTATCTGGATTTTTATTGAAACCAGATAATTTTTTGTTTTTCCAGATGGCGGAAATAATTTTACGAAAGGGAAAAGAAAGTACACAGATGATAAAGATTTACATCAATAAAATTCGCGAGAATTCGCATCATCCGTGTTCAAAATTATTCCAATCCGTATTCAATTTAATTCCCAAATAACAAAAGGCTTCTCCTTTTAAGAAGAAGCCTTTTGTTATAATAAAATCGTAAGGATTACGCTTGCTGAATTAAAATGCAAATTCAGAATCGTCAATTCCCTTATTGATTTCTACGCTTTTTACTGTGATGTCGATGGCTTGCGGACCAACTGTTTGTTTGGTAGATACGGGTAATTTTACGCCGTCGAAATCCTGATAATCGGCATACACAGTCGTAGCCGCGCCCTGTGGGGTAGGCGATACTTCTTTCAATTTCAAGCCATTTTCTACATCGAAATAAACAGATGTTGCCGGCGAGCCGTCGCCTTTCGAAATATTCATCTTGTATGCCAGATTGCCGTCCACGTTTTCAATAGCAACTAATTCAATATTTTTAGTATCGTTCAGCATTTCCAGTTCGGGGAACATTACAGCCTGCTCTTTCATTTCGGCAGCCATTTCGCCTTCAACAATCTGTTCGCCCTGCGGAGAGCTAACTTTACCGCGCGTTCCGTCGAATATTTGAGTGGACATTACGCTTCCCATCGATTTCATTTCAAGTTTCACTTTGTCGGGCGCTTTTTGCAGCGAAACCATTTCAAATTCCATTCCGTACATCGCCATCACATTCGTCATTTTCAACTCTTTCACATTGCGTAAAGCCTGTTCGCCGCCAATAGCGTTGATGTATGCTTTGAGCACCGATTCGGGCGTTACACCTTCGGGGATATTGGAGCGAACTACTTCCTTGCAGTAGAAGTCGTACTCTTCAACTTTGGCGGAGGGCGAAAATTTTTTCATCGACTCTGCCATTTCCGACACGTTTCCTACGGCAAGGATAACTGCTTTGTCGGGATGGAGATATTTCCGCGCTGTTTCCTGTACATCCTGCGGCGTAACGGCTGCCAGCTTTTCGAGATAGGTTGTATAGTAATCGGCAGGGAGCTTGTAGATTTCGATGTTGAGGGCATACTGTGCGATGGTTTGCGGACTTTCGAGCGCACGCGAAAAGCTGCCTGCCATCATGTTTTTGGTGAGTTCGATGTCGCCTGCGCTCACCTGTTCGTTGCGCATCACGTTTATCTCGTGCAGTATTTCGTGCAGTGCGCTGTCGGTTACCGATGTACGGACGCTGGCTGACGCCCGAAAACTTCCTACCCGTTTATCGGTATTAAATTCCGAATAGGCTCCGTAGGTGTATGCCTTGTCTTCGCGGAGGTTGCGAAACAGTTTGGCGTTGAACGAGCCGCTTCCGAGCAGGTTGTTCATTACGCTTGCCTTGATTGCATCGGGATGTCCGGGTGTTACGGGCACGGTGTGTGCCACATAAATTGCCGACTGGCTGGCGCCATCCTTGTTGGCAACTGCCACTCGTGGTGCGCTGTACTCTTTCGGATAGGAATAGGTATGTTTCGGCACATCTTTGCGAACCCATTTCCCGAAATATTTTTCAGCCTGCTTTTTTGCATCCTTCAGTTTGATGTCGCCAATGATAACCAGATAGGCTACGTTGGGGCGGAAATAGGTGTCGTGATAGGCTTTCAGCTTATCAACTGTGATGCGGTCGAGCGTTTCTTCGGTCATTATTTCCCCGTAAGGGTCGTCCAGTCCGTATAGCATCATACCCAGTACATTGTTTGCAATGGCTGAGGGTTCGTTTTTCCCCATTTGCAGCGCCGATTTCATCTGGGTGAGATTTTTGTCGAGTTCTTCCTGCGGAAATACGGGGTTCATCAGCACGTCTGTCATGATTTCGAGCAGCCTGTCGCTGTGTTTTTTCAGCGAAGAACCGTATATGCCGCCTGCCGATGCACTTAAAGTGGCGCCAATGAAATCAACCGCCTCGTCCAGTTCAGCTTTTGTTTTGGAAGTGGTACCGCTACTCATCAGCATACCTGCCAGTTGGGTGTATCCTGCTGCGTTGCCTTCAACAATCGGATCCAAATCCAGAAGGAGGCTGTACGATACTGCCGGCACTTTGTTGTTTGTAACAACCAGAACCCTGAGTCCGTTGTCGAGGGTAAATTTTTCGGTTTTGCCGAAGTTAATTTTGGGCGCAGGGCCTGCTCCGGGCACAACCGTTCTGTTTAACTGGGCAAACAGTCCAAGCGTAAACAGTGAGCATATAAAGAGTGTTATTATCTTTTTCATAAGATTACATTCATTTTTATTGTTTGAGATTTATTGTTTAGGCAGGTAATAAAGTACCACGCGGTTTTCGGGACGGAAATAGGTTTTTGCAACGCGCAGAATGTCTTCGCGGGTTACTGCCATGTATTTGTCGAGCGACTGATTGACGATTGATGCATCGCCAAAATAGGTGTAGTTGGTGGCAAGGCTTTCGGCACGTGATGCAATGCGCTGGTTGCCGGTTACAATCTGATTTTCCATCTGGTTTCTCAACTTCTGAAATTCCTGTTCGGGAATCAGTCCCTCTTTTACTTTTGCTACTTCGGTGTCAATTGCCTTTTCCAGTTCGGCGGGGTCAACTCCCATGTTGGGGAATCCCATTATGATGCTCACCGAAGGTTCGCTGAGCGGAAAAGGAACGGACATCACCATGAGCGCCTTTTGCTGGTTATCGACCAGCTCGCGGTAGAGGCGCGAGCTTTCGCCATTCGACAGAAGTGTGCTTAACATGCTCATCGCATAATAGTCGGCAGTGTTCATTGCGGGCGAGCGGTATGCCTGTAACACAAGCGGAAGCTGTATGTTGTCGAACACCGTGTCGCGCACTTCGCCCTTGAGCGGAGGCTCAACAATATTGGGACGTACAAGTTCCTTTTTTCCTTTCGGGATGTCGCCAAAATATTTCGATACAAGCTGTTTTGCCTGTTTTTCGTTTATATCGCCGGCAATCACCAGAACGGCATTGTTGGGAACATAAAAGGTGTTGTAAAACTCTTTGAACTCTTCGTCCTTAGCCGCCATGATGTGTTCGGGGTCGCCAATAGTTACCCAGCGGTAAGGGTGTTTGGTGTAGGCTCTTTTCATCACTTCAGGAATCATTGTTCCGTATGGGCGGTTGTCGTAGCTCTGCTTTTTTTCTTCGATAACCACTTTCTTCTGGGTTTGGATTCCGATGGAATCGACTGTGGCGTGCAGCATCCGTTCCGATTCGAGCCACAGGGCGAGTTCGAGCTGGTTCGATGGCATCACCTCGTAATAATAAGTGCGGTCGGACGACGTGTTGGCGTTTAACATGCCGCCGGCGCGTTCCACATACTTCGGATATTCGCCGCGTTCAATGTTTTCGGTTCCCTCGAACATCAGGTGTTCAAAAAAGTGAGCGAACCCTGTACGGTCGGGACGCTCGTGCTTCGACCCCACATTGTACATTACCGACACTGCAACAATGGGTGTGCTTGTGTCGCGATGCAGGATAACATGCAGGCCGTTGTCGAGTGTAAACTCGGTAAAATCAATTTTCCCCGACTGGGAAAAAATCTGTCCTGCAGCAACAAAAGTAAACAGCGCTGCGAACAGAATCATCTTTGTTTGTTTCATAAAAAAACTTTAATCTATTACGTTTAAATTAAATATTTGTGTGTGATAATTATCTCAGTAATAACAAATAAATGTGATATGTAATTACATCTATTGATAAAAATCACTTCGCAAAGTTACAGATTACGACACATCTTTTTGCTGTGTTTTGTCAGTAAAATTGTTACAACCCCAAAAATTCTATACAAAATAGAGGCCAAAAATTACAATATACTAAAATACAGCGATAATATTTTTTCGATTGATACCAAATCGCCAACAAAAATTTTAAAATACTTGCGGTATGCACAGTCCCGCAGGAACGATGCTTCATCTCACAGTTCCGTTCCTGCGGGACTGTTTCTCCTCTCCTTAGGAGAGGAGACAGGGGCTTTGGAATGTATAGGGTAGAGGCTTATACTTTTATTACCCATTTCTTGCTTATCTTGGTATAATTCTCCAATTTTGCGCAATTATTTTCATCAAATATTATTGTTATGACATTGATTAAATCCATATCGGGAATTAGAGGTACCATTGGCGGAGAACCAAATAAAGGACTTACACCTGTTGATATTGTGCGTTTTACATCGGCTTACGGCGTATGGCTGAAACGGCAGTCGGGCGACAAGCGGCTGAGGGTGGTTGTGGGGCGCGACGCCCGCATATCGGGCGAAATGGTAAAAAATCTTGTAATCGGCTCGCTTCAGGGCGTCGGAATTGATGTGATACATCTCGGCTTTGCCACAACGCCCACAACGGAGCTGGCTGTTATCCGCGAAAGCGCCGACGGAGGACTAATTCTTACAGCCAGTCACAATCCAAAACAGTGGAATGCGCTAAAAATGCTTAACGCAAAGGGTGAATTTCTTTTGGCTGCCGACGGCGAACAGGTGCTTTCGATTGCCGCAAAGGAAGATTTTGATTATGCCGATGTGGACAATCTTGGGCATGTAACTGAACTTCCCGATTTTGTGGAAACGCATATCAAAGATGTGCTTTCGCTCAAGCTGGTTGATGTGGAAGCCATTCGTAAAGCCAATTTTAAGGTGGCTATCGACTGCGTGAACTCGGTGGGCGGCATTGCCATTCCCCGATTGCTGAAAGCGCTTGGCGTAACCAATGTTTTGGAGCTGTACTGCGATCCCAGCGGAGTGTTTCCGCACAACCCCGAACCATTGCCCGAACATCTGGGCGATATTTCGGAGTTGATACGGCGCGAAAAGGCTGACATCGGCTTTGTGGTTGACCCCGACGTTGACCGTCTTGCCATCGTAAACGAGGACGGCAGCATGTTTGGCGAAGAATATACGCTGGTGGCAGTAGCCGACTACATTCTGTCCGAAACGTGCGGCAATACTGTATCGAACCTCAGCTCCACTCGCGCTTTACGCGATGTTACCGCGAAGCATGGCGGCGAATATTTTGCGGCAGCCGTTGGCGAGGTAAATGTGGTTGAAAAGATGAAAGCTGTAAACGCCGTTATTGGCGGCGAAGGCAATGGTGGCATAATTTATCCCGCATCGCACTGTGGACGCGACGCGCTGGTGGGCATTGCGCTTTTCCTCACGCTGCTTGCAAAGAAGGGCAAAACGTGTTCGGAACTTCGCCGCGAATATCCTTCGTACTTTATGTCGAAAAACAAAATAGAACTGACGGCGGACATTGATGTGGACGAAATTCTGCAAAAGATGAAGATTTGTTACCAGACCGAGTTTGTAACCGATATCGACGGCGTAAAGATTGATTTCGAGCGCAGTTGGGTGCATCTTCGCAAATCGAACACCGAGCCGATTATCCGCATCTATTCCGAAGCCGAATCAAGAGAAGCCGCCGACCGTTTGGCGCTGGATGTGATTGACAAAATACGGGCGATGATTGGCGCGTGATACATGCCATGTGCTTAATAAAGTATAAGACCTCTTCGGTAAATGTAGCAATATCAATCGAGTTAATTTAGGCTAAAGCCTTTCTTTTACAACTTCTAATCCGTTTGGCTAAAGCCTGATGTCGTCAATTTAAGGCTGAAAACTTTTACGATGCTATGATTAACTGATGTTACACAGCACATCTGTTGTGTTGCTGTGAGTATGTTGACTGTTTTGTTCAACAGGTAATAGATTGATATACGCATTGTTTAATTTTTCAAGATAAATAAGCCACTTACAGTTTGTTACTTTTAAGCGCCTTTAAGTTTCAATTGTTAACCATTTACAAGGGGCTGCTCCGTGTTACACAACCACGTATCCGTGTTACACAACCACGTATCTGTGCTGCACAACCACGTATCCGTGCTGCACAACCACATATCCGTGCTGCACAACCACATATTTGTGCTGCACAACCACGTATCCATGCTGCACAGCCACGTATCCATGTTACATAACCACTGCTCTGTGCTCCCTCGATAGCATTGTTGCGTAACATGAGTGAATAATTTGATGCGGTTGCTCTAATTCATGATGCACATTTCACCGCTGATAAAA
The DNA here is from genome assembly GCA_031285765.1 of Cytophagaceae bacterium. Taxonomy (GTDB): domain Bacteria; phylum Bacteroidota; class Bacteroidia; order Bacteroidales; family Marinilabiliaceae; genus WRMI01. The sequence continues at coordinate 8,086 of JAITVO010000368.1, forward strand.
AATAAATGTATATATTTGCGCCCGAAAAATAAATGTCATTTACAGCAATAAAATGAAGCATGATTTTTACCGAATTGCCCAAATTTGCGAATAGAAAGTCTTCGACTTCAAGAGGCATAAAGTGAAAATTGTGCGAGTTATATGCGACTTTAACAAAATTAATTATTTTACAGATGAAAGCATACGTATTTCCCGGTCAGGGAGCCCAATATATTGGGATGGGCAAGGATTTGTACGAAAATTCGACATTGGCGAAAGAGTTATTCGAAAAAGCCAATGATATTCTTGGATTCAGAATTACCGACCTGATGTTTGATGGAACTGATGAAGATTTGCGCCAGACAAAGGTTACTCAGCCTGCCATTTTTCTTCATTCGGTTATTCTGGCAAAAACATTACCCAATTTTAAGCCCGATATGGTAGCGGGGCATTCGCTGGGCGAGTTTTCGGCGCTGGTAGCTGCCGGCGCTCTTTCGTTTGAAGACGGTTTGAAACTTGTTTCGCAGCGTGCTATTGCCATGCAAAAAGCCTGCGAAGCCGAACCTTCGACAATGGCTGCCATTGTTGGATTAGACGACAAAATTGTTGAAGAAGTATGCGCTTCAATCAACGAAGTGGTAGTTCCGGCTAATTATAACTGTACCGGTCAATTGGTAATTTCGGGTTCATTTAAAGGAATTGATATTGCCTGCGAAAAACTGACCGAAAAAGGCGCCAAAAGAGCGTTAAAACTGTCGGTAGGAGGCGCATTTCATTCGCCCCTGATGGAACCTGCACGCACCGAGCTTGCCAAAGCCATTGAAGAAACGCCAATTACAGTTCCTGTTGGACCCATTTACCAGAATGTAAATGCCCAACCGTTTACCAATCCCGCTCAAATCAAAGATAATTTGATTGCCCAACTAACAGCGCCCGTACGCTGGACGCAAACCATACAAAATATGATTGCCGATGGCGCTGTTGAATTTGTCGAAATAGGACCGGGTAGCGTGCTGAAAGGTTTGATTAAGAAAATAGACAGAAGCGCAAATGTAGAAAGCATTAGCGCCTATCAGGGATAATTCAGTCTATTCACGAATATTAACAGGCTATCGGAAAAGTAGAAATATTAAACCTCTCCGGAAAATGGATTACTGGTTATCCATAAAGTTAAATTTGGCTAAAGCCAGATTCATTTTACATCCACATCCGTTGGCAGAAGTCAACGGATGTGGATGCCTTTCCACCGGACTCTCCACATGAAAGGAGTTTTCATTGTCGTCAGTTTTAGCTGACAGATGGCAGGAAATCCATATTTATTAAGCTTTAGCCCAAAGTATAAAATAAGTTTCTACTACTGATTCGCATCAACAAACGTTATAGAGCCATAAAAATAAACTCTAACGATTCTTTTTTCTATCTTTGCCTCAAAATAATCCAAATTATGATTGACAGTTCGCAAGTAAGTATCGACAGCCTTGTCATACATCAAATCGGTTCGCGCAGCGAGGGACAGCCTTTGCGCCTTTCGCGAAACCTCTTTAAACTTCAGGATGAAGACATAGTGAGTAGCGTGCTGAAAAACTATTTTTTCAATGCGTTTAAAACCGACGCTTATTATAACTTTGTAACTTCGACTGACCTCGAAACAAACCACATCAACCGGTTGGTAACCGAAACATTCGACAATCCCGCTTCGTTTTACAGCAATTCGCTCAAGGTTGCCGAATATCTTTACGAACAGAGCAACCATCCGAAAATAAAGGGAGGCGAGTTCTATATGGTGCTTTTCCGGCAGTGTGTGGTGGATGGCGAAGTGGTTGACGCGCTCGGATTTTTTAAGTCGGAGAATAAAGAAACGTTCCTGAAAGTTTATCTTAAAAACGACGACTTTGAAATTGGCGCGCAGGACGGTATCAACATTCGCAAAATGGACAAGGGATGCCTTGTTTTTAATACCGAACGCGAGGGCGGCTACAAAATTTGCATGGTTGATAATGTGAATAGAGGGCACGAGGCGCATTTTTGGAAAGACGATTTTTTGGGTTTACAGCCGCGCGAAGACAGCTACTACTTTACGCGGAATTACATGGAACTTTGCAAAGACTTTGTAGGACAGGTTTACAATCACGAAAACAGCGTGCCGCGTACCGAGCAGGTCGATTTTTTGAATCGTTCGTTCGATTTTTTCGACAAGAAGAGCAATTTCAGTCAGGACGATTTTGAGCGCGAAGTTACCCGTATGCCCGAAATCACCGAAGCTTTCAACGATTTCAGAAATCAGCTGGAGGAGGAAAAAGCGATTCCGTTCAACGATTCGTTTGATATTTCGCAAAGCGCAGTGAAGTCGGAGAAAAAATATTTTAAGTCGATATTAAAACTCGACAAAAATTTTCATGTATATGTTCACGGTCGTCGCGAATACATCGAGAAGGGTTTCGACTCGCAACGCGGACTGCACTACTACAAGCTATTTTTTGAGCAGGAGGCGTAAGGTAATTTGGAAATAAATTTTGAATTAGCCAATATTAAAACAACGTAGAACAGATTTTTACGGTATGCTTATTTAAGTTTTGAGTCATTTTGATTATTGATAATCATGAATAAACTGCAAAAGTATTTGGATGCCAATATTTGGCTCGTTTTTGCCATCATAGCAATGTTTTATGGCATAGCATTAACCATTGAATATAAGTTTATTTTTACTGAAGACTATTTTGTAAATGCACTTGGGCGTAAAGAGTCGGTTTTGCTCCAAAATTTTTTAGATATAACACAAAGTCAGTTTTGGATAAATTATCTGCTTATTATACCGGTAGTGTGGTTTCCTGCACTTGCAATAGGATTGTGTTTAAAAGCAGGAGCCATTTTAAGAAACATGCAGGTAAGTTATTCTAAATTGGCAGGTTTGGCTTTAAAATCGCATCTTATTTTTGCTGTTAATTATTTAGTCTTTACCATTCTAAAATGGAAACAGATAATACACCGCGAATATTTTAACTTAGACAATTGTTTCGATTACCAATCCATTTTAGCAATTATTCCTGTCGAAAAAATTCCTTACTGGCTGTTGTATCCTTTGCAGTTGATAAGTATTTGTGAATTATTACAACTGATTATAATAAGCTATGGCATAAGTAAACTGTTTCAATACAGCCTTGTTAAGGCAATAGTGTTTTACTTGATTTTTTATGGAGTTGGATTATTTTTCTGGGTGATATTTTCAATTTATCTGCGAACATTTTTGTAGCAATAATTGTTTTATAAGTACCCAACATAAATTAATTGATACAATCTTTTACCACAAAGTTCGCAAAGAATACACAAGGCTCACAAAGACATAGTACCTTTCGTGAACAGTTTCGTGCTCTTTGTGGTTTACTTTTAGTGTAAATTAATTTTTGATTCATACTTATAAACTTTGAATTTACTTATTTGCCTAACTTAATTTGTTTGCGTTATGAAACTTTTGAAAGAGAATGAAATGGAACTTACCGAAGGTGGTAAATTCTGGGGGACGGTTTATAAACCTATCCCAAACACACAGAGGCCTGTGTATAACGAATCAGGCGGAGTATGGTTGTGTTATCAGGATTGGAGTTGTGTTCAGTATTTTTTTTGGCTTGAGTTTGAATGTGAAACTGTAGAAGCTGGCTGTGACTGGTAAAAAATTAATCTGTTTATTTGAGGTAAAATAGACTCAAACAGCATGAGATGAAAAACACATCTATACTATTGAAGGGTAATATGTCTTACAAAAGGTGTATTACCCTTATAATAAAAACAATATCAATATTATTTGTTTTTTTTAATTGCATCGGAATTTATTCACAGGGAATCCATTTTCAATGGAATGGCATTGTTTGCGAAAAAGGGAGTGGGAAAATGATACCCAGCGCCCATGTCCGTGTTTTTTCGGATGGCAGGGTGTTTTTATTTGCTGCAGACGCCAAAGGGCGAGTGAATATTGAATATTCCAGTTCTTTGGCATCCGATAGTGTTCAGGTTACTTCGGTTGGATACAAGCCTTTCAGGCTGTTGTGCAGTGAACTGAAAAAGAATGAGAATATAGTTCTTGAATCTGGCAATTATTTTCTTGGCGAAGTGGTTGTAAAAACAGAAAAGAGTAGGAAGCGAAAAACCATGAAGTTGGGCAATACCGACTTGTTTGCTTTGGGAGCAGGTCGCGGGATGGCTAATTTTCAGTATGTTCTTTATATTCCGTACAGCATGTACGCGGGAACTGTATTAAAAGTCCGTTATTACATGGGCAGCATTGTAGCCGACAGATTTAAGAGTATAGGAACCTTCAAAAACCGTCCGTTCAGGGTTCGGCTCTACGAAAAGGATACACTTAACAATACTGTAGGCAGGGATATGCTGGACGATATTTTGATTGTTTCGACCGATAAGGGCGGCTGGTTTGAAGTAGATGTATCACAGTATGGTTTGGAAATGCCCCGGCAAGGTGTATTTGCGGGTTTCGAAATCCTTACAAAAGAATATTATACCAACAGAGAAATTACAAAAGAATTGATGTCAACTTTCGATGAAGAAAACAGTACCAATTCTGTTTTAATAGGATGGACGCATCAAAAAAAAGGCACTCTAATTGAAAAGTGGAGGTATAATCCTTTTGCAGATAAGTGGTCACAGGAGGATGGACCACCTGACTCGTATTATCTTATCAATATAGAGGTTGAAAAAGACGACTGAAATGAACGGTAAAAAAGCAATATTCTCTGCACTTTTTATTCTATTTTCGATAAGTTTTGTAGCTGTTGCACTGATTGTAATAAAAAATGTTCGGGCAGCCAGTTTAAAACATTATCCCCTTTCTATTCCTAAATTTTCGCTTTCTGATTTTACAAGTAACAGTTTAAACAGCAATATGCAAACCCTGTTTGTCTGTTTTATGCCCGATTGCGATTACTGTCAAAAAGAATTTGAATCCCTGTTGCCCATTGTTGATAGCGTAACCAACATGCAGTTTATTTTTGTAACCGCCGAAAAATATGATTCTATTGTAAATTATGTACCTGTTCGGATGTTTGAAAATAAAAGGAATGTAAAGTTTTTTGGTAACGGCGCCGAATTTTTTAAACAGTTTGGCGTAAAAACTATTCCAACTTCTTTTTATTATGACGAACACAAACAACTGAAAGGAAAGTATGAGGGCTTTCAGCAATTTACTGAATTGTTGAATTTGATACAAAATAAAGAATGAACATCTCTCGGAAAATAAGGAAGAGTTATACAAAACAAATAGACGGTTCCGACTGCGGTGTTGCCTGCTTGTTGAGCATTATCAGATATTACGGAGGTTATCGGCATATAGAAACATTGAGGCAGCAAAGCGGAACAGGGCAGAAGGGCGTTACACTTTTGGGATTGTACCAAGCGGCAAAACAAAACGGATTTCAGGCAGAAGCTTTTGAAGCCGGTATAGATGATTTAAAATCGTTTTCGGAACCGTGCATACTTCATGTTGTTATTGATAACACAATGCAGCACTATGTTGTGTGTTACGGATACGATGGTAAAAACTTTTTGATAGGCGACCCTGCCATCGGCATCGTAAAATATTCGCAGCCTTTGCTCGAAGAAAAATGGAAAACCCGAAAAGTGTTGAAATTGATTCCAAACAGCGATTTTACAAAAGTTGATAATATCAGTAAAACAAAAGCAGCATGGTTTTCGGGATTGCTGAAAGCCGATATTTCCACACTGCTCATCGTTGCCGTTCTTGGCTTGCTGGTAACCGTTTTGGGATACACAATGGCAATTTTTTCGCAACAACTTATTGACAATATATTGCCGCAATCGAACATGCACAAATTAATTGCAGGACTTATCCTTATCACCATTTTGCAATTTATTCGGAGCATATTAGGTTATTTACGAAGCACATTTTTAAACATCCAAAATCGCAATTTCAATATTCGTTTAATCGACAGGTTTTACAGCAGTTTACTTTATCTGCCCAAAACATTTTTTAACAACCGTAAAACAGGTGAACTGGTTGCCCGCATGGACGATACATCGCGTATTCAAACTGTGCTGTCGTTTATTTTTGGTGAATTAACACGCGATATATTGATTGTTCTGGTTTCTTTGGTTATTATATTTGCATATTCAAACACAATTGGCTGGGTTACCATACTTACCATACCATTGTTTTTTACGATTGCTTCTGTATTTCACAAAAAAATTGTTTGTCATCAGCGCGAGGTGATGGCAAACAATGCAAAAAAGACAAGCAATTATATCAATACCCTCGAAAATGTTGATACCATCAAAGCGCATCGAAAAGAAGATGATTTTTCGAACGTGAACAAACTTGTTTACGGCGTTTTTCAGGATAAAATATTTGCGCTCGGAAAAGTCAGTATCAATATGCAACTGATAACGGAAGTTTTTACGGTAACTGTTTTTTCGGCAATTCTGTCGCTGTGTTCGTTTATGGTAATTAACAAAACGCTGACAGTTGGGCAGCTTGCTGCATTGTTTTCGATAGCGGGAAGCACGTTGCCTTCAATCGGAAATATTGCTTTTTCGAATATACGCTTGCAGGGCGCAAAAATTGCTTTCGACCGTCTGTACGAATTTGCCGCCATCGAACCCGAATATTTGCAAAAGCCATCGGAAAATGTTACACGGCAAACCGTTCATCAACTTGTTGTGGAAAATATTTCGTTCAGCTACCCCGGTCGAAGCCGAATCCTATTTGATATAAATATTGTTATCGAAAAAGGAAAAATTGTATCGCTCATGGGCGAAAGCGGAAACGGAAAAACAACGCTTCTGAACATTATACAGCGCTTTTACAAACCCGACGAGGGAAAACTAAGTATTGGAGGCTGTTCATCGGACGAAATTTCTGTCCCCTTATGGCGAAAGCATATTGGCGTTGTGCCGCAGGAAATAAGCATTTTTAATAATACTCTTGTCGAAAACATTTGTCTGTCGTCCAACCCTGAAGAAATACAAAAGGCAATGGAATTTTGCAAAGCCACAGGTTTTGACAGCTATTTTACTGTTTTTCCGCAATCTTATTATACCGTATTGGGCGAAGAAGGAATCAATCTGTCGGGCGGACAGAAGCAATTGGTAGGAATAGCAAGAGCCATGTATATCCGTCCCGATTTTTTGCTTTTAGACGAACCAACTGCATCAATGGATAAAAATACCGAACATCATATTTTCAATTTATTGATGAAAATAAAAGAACACACAGGCATCTTGCTTATAACTCACAAAGCCTTGTTAGCCCAAAGCACAGATTATATTTATCTATTGGATAAAGGAAAAATATCCTGCAAATGAACGTCTGACGAATTGTTGAAGTATGATAATTTGTATGGTAAGGCGTAGTTATTGCTGGTATAGTGCACAATAAATAAAATTGCTGTAAAACAGCATCAGACTTTGCAAACTGTTTTGCCCCTTCAGGGCGCAGGATTACAATAATAATTATAAACCCACAACGTTGTCGTTGGGCTGGGATATAAAAAACGCCAGTTTTTCAGTTCAGCCCTAAATTGACGGCATTGGGTTTTTAGCCAGTCAAAAATAACACGGCTTAATTTTGCCCGCTTACTTAGCTGTTTGGTATAAACAACCTACCACCCACTATTCTATCAATTTATCCCACTGTTGTCCGATGCTTTCCATTTTGTACTCGTGGCTTTTTTCCAGCGCCTTTTGAGCTGCACTGTTTCGATACGAATCATTGCACATCAATTTTGTGAGGCATTCTGCATATTTGTCGGCATCGAATGGTTCTATCAAAATGTCGGGCGATATATCTTCGAGTATATCTTTTATACCCTGACTGACGCTAAACGATACAGGTACTGCTCCAAACTGTATTCTTTCGATAAAGCAAAGCGGAAGTCCTTCGTAGGTTGATGTAAGAACAATGATGGACGCTTCTTCGTAACACGGTTCAATATTGTCGCAACTGCCCATGAACAAAACATCTGTAATATTTTCTTCACTCGCTGTTTGTTCCAGCTTTTCGCGGTGCGGGCCGTCGCCTGCAATTTTGAGTAACCAACCCTCTTTATTTTCTATTGATTTCCATATCGAAAGTAACCTGTCCACACGTTTTGACTCAAGTTCAAGACGTCCTGCAAATAATACCACTTTTTTCTTTCTGTCCAAAATATCGGCAGCATTGCACACGCACCTCGAAGGATTGGATATTGCCGTTAATTTATCGGTATTTGTGAGCCGGTAAGCCTTTTAACAGTTGTATGTATGCTGGCGATAAAACAACAGTACCGTTGCCCAAAGAGTATAAATCACGATATTTTTTTCTTGTTTTGTCGGGATTATACTGCAATGTATTCAATCCTAACTTTGTTTTTATTTGTTTGAAATACCTCTTGAACGGTTTTTTTCCGTCATCCATACATATTTTATGCGTTCAAACTCAAATCCGGGCATAAAATGCAGAAAGGAGAATATTTTTACACTTTTATTTCTGTCGGGATTAAAGACAATGTAATTGAATGGCAAAAAAGGTCACTGATTGATTACAATATCTATTGCTAATTCGGCAATGAGATTATTATAATATTCAACGGCTATTTTTTTATTTTTTGAAGGAAAGTAAAAGCAGTTTGTTTGGTCTGCCGTAGCCGACAGTTCGGAAATCCGTGCCAGATAAAATAACTTGTGCTTCTTCCGTAAATAGTGAGAAATTGTTTGTGTTACCATTTCAATTCCTCCAACTTTGGGATAGCTGTGCAGTAAAAAGAGAATATTCATTTGTTTTGGATGTGATATGAATTGTTTTAGATGGAAATCAGGTTATGAGATAGGTTTGTGAGGATGTTGTCGCTGTGTGGAATATTCCTGTTACTTGCACTGTATTGATGTCGATAAAAACATTATTTTACAATTACACTTCACAATAAAATGTACAGTTATTATACTCAAACAAAAATGGTTTGCAAATAATAGAGGATTCCAGTTTTATTTATTGACAAGGGGATTAATCCCCTTGTTGCTTTTATTCGCAAATCAATTCTGTTTGAGTATTCATTA
>JAITVO010000018.1 GCA_031285765.1 Cytophagaceae bacterium
CTGGGCTGGGGTATTACCGGACAGCAGAATCTTTACGGCGACGAAAAGGTTAATATCAACCGTTACCTGCCTCTTTATGGATTGGGAACCAATGCCTATTCGCAATATCCAATGGGTGGCGTAAACAGTTTTCCGGTTTATCCGCTGGCTTACAATCCCGACTTGAAATGGGAAGAAACAACTACCTATAATGCTGGTTTGGATTTGGGCTTTATGAACAATCGTCTCACAGGGTCAATTGATGCTTATTACAAGGAGTCGAAAGACTTGCTGGCAAACGTTCAGATTCCTGCAGGCGTAAATTTTGCCAACCAAATGTATATGAACAGCGGCGCATTTTCGACCAAAGGTATCGAAATCGGTTTAAGCTACGATATTATCCGTCATCAGCGTCCCGGCGCTTTTAACTGGAATGTTTCGTACAATATTTCGTTTAACCAGCTGGAAATTATCGATTATCCCGAAAATTCGAGCAACGAGCGGGTATTTGTTGCCGGTGGCGGCGGCGGAATACCTGTTTCAATCTTCCAGTTAAATTATGCGCCTTACACTTACAATGTTTACCGGCAAGTATATGATGAAAACGGTGATGCCATTGAGGGTGTATTCGAAGATTTGGATGGAAATGGAATATTGGACAGTCGCGACAGGTATCTTTTCCACAGTACGAATCCGGTTACAACGATGGGACTGGCAACCACGCTGTCGTACAAAAAGTTCGATTTCTCGATGTCGTGGCGTGCAAGTATTGGAAATTATATCTACAATCAAATTGCAGCCATGAACTCGTACCGTTTGCAACTCGACCCCTCGGGCAACTATCTGCATAATATTGTTTCGGATAAATATCTTACACCCGACGATACCAAACGAGTTTCGGACGAATGGATTGAAAACGGCTCATTCCTGAAATGGGACAATGCAACATTAGGTTACAACTTTAATGTAAAAGGTTTGGATATGCGGGCATACGTTTCGGTACAGAATATTCTTACTATTACAAAAGCAAACGTGAACGACCCCGAAATAGCAGTTGGCGGCGATGAGGCAGGCGTAATTGAGAATCTGTATCCCCGTCCGCGTACATTCCTTTTGGGTTTGAATATTAATTTTTAAATTTTTATTGAAATGAAAAATAGATTTGGAATAACAAAATATATGGCAACAGCTCTTATTTCGGTGTTTGTCCTCACTTCGTGCATGGGCGATTTGGATGTAATACCTGAAGACGCATCCATTATTACAGGTAAGATTTTTGAAGAAAATCCCGACGCTTACAGGCAAAATCTGGCTAAACTGTATGCTGGTTTGGCTGTAAGCGGACCAACCGACGCAGGCTCGTCGGATATTCAAGGGTTGGATGCAGGTTACGGACAATATATGCGTGCCTACTGGGTTATGCAGGTGGGTACAACCGACGAAGCTGTGCTTCACTGGGGCGACGCCGGTATTCCCGAACTGGGAACCGGAACATGGAATGCTTCAAATCAGTTTATTCGCGCCATGTATCTTCGTATTGCTTACCAGTCGCTCGTAACAAGCGAATATTTGAATATAACAACCGATGCAAATTTGAACGACCGCGGGCAGGGTAGCATGATTCCCGAAGTAAAGGTATATCGTGCCGAAGCGCGTTTTCTTCGCGCCCTGTCGTATTTCCATGCGATTGACCTTTTTGGAGGTTTTGGTTTTATTGACGAAAATCTGACGTTGGGAACGCTCCCCGCACAAAAAAGCCGCACCGAACTGTTTGAGTATGTCGAAAGCGAACTGCTCGCAATTATTCCCGACCTGAAAGATCCGCGCACCAATGAATACGGTCGTGTGGACAGGGCTGCAGCGTGGTTTCTGTTGGCTAAAATGTATCTCAACTCGCAGGTTTGGACAGGCAAAGACCGTTATGGCGACTGTATTAAAATGTGCGAAAACGTTATTGGCGTCGGTTATTCAATCAGTCCAAACTATAACTATCTGTTTCTTGCCGACAACGATAAAAACGGCAGCCAAAGCGAATATATTACAGTTATTCCGCAGGACGGACTGCATTTGCAGGCGTATGGCTGTATGTCTTTTATAATTCAGGCACAAACATTAACAGGCGATTCAACAGGTTATATGGGCGGTGCAGTTCCTGAAGACAAGCGGGTTAATTGTGGTGTAGGAGGCTGGAATGGCACAACAACACGCCCCGAACTTTACAAAAAATTTGATGTTGCCGACAAACGGGCAATGTTCTTTACTTCCGGGCACGAACTCGACATTACTGTATTAGACGCTAACACAAAATACGGCTACGGAGTAACCAAATTCCGCAATGTAACATCTGACGGCAAAAATGGCAGCCATGTCGATTTTGTTGATACCGACTATCCTTTGTTCCGTTTGGCAGATGCTTATTTGATGTATGCCGAAGCGCTTGTTCGCACCAACGGAAACAAAGCGCCGGCTGTTCCCCTCATAAATGAACTTCGTAGACGTGCCGGAGTCGCTACTGTTTCGGAAAATGAACTGACGCTTGATTTTATTCTGGACGAACGTGCACGTGAACTCTACTGGGAAGGCTGGCGGCGTCAGGACTTGATCCGCTTTGGCAAATTTACCGGCAACAGTTATGTATGGCAGTGGAAAGGCAACACATTTGCAGGTACCACAATAGCCGATTTCCACAACCAGTTTCCGTTACCCGGCGACCAGCTTCAAATGAATCCAAATTTGAAACAGAATCCGGGTTATTAAGTATTTAATTTAATATCAAATTACGATGAAAACAATATATAAAATAATGATGTTGCCGGTTTGCTTCGCTCTCTTCTGGGCGTGCGAAACCGAAATTGAACATCCAACAGCGCTAACACCCGACACCTTTGTGTTGAATACTCCACCTTATGTTTCCGGTATTTATGATTTGAAAAATACAGAAACAATTCAATTGACTTGCTCGCAGCCTGCTTACGGTTTTACTGCCGTAACCACCTATCGCGTTCTGGTTGCTACCGAAAAAGAATTTGCTAATTGCGATACGCTGCTAACCCCTTTCAACTCGGCAAAGATAGATGTCAGCGCTTCTGAAATAGCTGTTGCCATAGTGAATTTGCTGGGTGTTACCGACGAAGCCGAATTCCCTGTGGAGCCGATTCCTGTTTACATTCGGCTGTTAGCCGAGTTGTCCGACGGCAGTCATCAAGTATTATCCAACATCATTGAGTTGCCAAAAGTAAAAAGCTATTTTGCGCTTTCGCCGATGGTTATGCCTCAAAACATGTATCTGATTGGTAATGTTGCCGGCGACTGGGTCTGGAACGCCGCAACCACAATGGTACCTGTTTACGGTACCGAAGGAAAATTCTGGACAGTTCAATATCTTGGAAAAGCAGCCAACGATGCCAGCGCCGAAATTAAATTTAACCAGACAAAAGCGTGGGACGAAACTGCATTTGGAATACAGACTGCCGTTATCGACGACGCTTCTAAAAATTTGGCAAATATTTCGGGCGAAGACAATATTATTATCGGAAACCCGGGATGGTATATTGTAGTAGTAACAACCGAAATTTCGGGACGCGATTATATTTACACTGTACAGCTGTTTGAACCGGCTGTTTATCTGTGTGGAGATGTAATAGGCGGCGTATGGGGCGCAGGCGAAAATAACAAATTCACTGTACCCGACATTTCATTGGGCGCCAGCGCCAACTTTGTATCGCCTGCATTTACCGCCAATAGCGGCGAAGGTGGAGTACGGGCAGCTGTTGTTCTCGACGGGCATGAATGGTGGCATACCGAATTTATGGTATTTGACGGAGAGTTGAAATACAGAGCTACGGGCGGCGATCAGGATAGAGTTGCCGGCGCTGTTGGTCAAAAACTGTACATTAACTTTACAAACAGAACAGGAAAAATTGAACAGTAAAATTCAAGCACAGGGACATTATGTCCCTGTGCATATTTATTAAAAATAAATTTGATAAGTGATGAAAAAAAGATATTTTTATTTGGCAACACTTTTTGCGATTGCTTTTTCTGCATGTACCGACGACATCAGACTGACTGTAGCTCCGCCACAGTCATATCCGCAGGAGTCGCAGCAAGTAATTGACGGTTTCACCATAGTTGCCGGCGATGCTTTCAGTTCGGCTATTGTATTAACTGCCGACGATACCCTGTTTCAGATAGTGAAAGCTACAGCCACGCCAGCATTGAAAGATGGCGCATCGGTTATTTTCCGAACCGAAATATCCGATACGCAGAAGTTTACCAGTGTGGTAGAACTGCCTGTAACAAGTGCTGATAATGCAGCAACGGCAACTTCAAGCGATTTGGATGCAGCCGTAAAAGCGCTTTTCGGCTCAATAGCTCCGCTGTCGCACAATATTTATCTTCGTAACTGGTTTTATATTCTCGACGGAACTTCGGCATCCATGATGCCCACGCCGGCAACGTTTGGACCTTACAGCGTTACGCCCTACTCAAATATTCAAATCGAAACAGCTTACTATCTGATTGGCGATGTAAACGGCTGGAATATGGACAATTTGGACACCTACAAATTTTCGCACAGCGGACAGGATGTTTACGACGACCCTGTATTTAGCATTTTGCTTCAGATGCCTGCCGGAAATTTCAAAATTGTTCCACAATCGAGCAAAGACGACGCAAGTTGGGCTGGCGTGCTTGGCAATCCTACTGATCAAAATACCGCGTTGGAAGGAACGCTGGGAACTGAGTCTGCCGGATATGCCGGAGCGATGAATATAGAGGAAGCCCAATGGGTAAAAATCACCCTCAATATGATGGAATATAAATACACCATCGAATTGTTGGGCAATCCTTTCAGGCAACTGTATGTGCCGGGAGGGCATCAGGGATGGAATCCGGCTACTGCTCCCATTGTATTTTCGTCTGCTCTCGACTGGAAATTCGATGGTTATGTGTATATGGAAGCCGGAAATGAGTTTAAGTTTACAACCGCTCCCAGTTGGGATGGCACCGCTTATGGCGCTGGCGCTGAAGAGGGCGTGCTTTCGACAGCTCCCGATGCCGGCAATTTAAATGTTGCCGAAACCGGTTTTTACCGTTTGACGGCTGATTTATCGGGTGAGCCCGCTACCTATACGGCTACAGCCACTGTGTGGGGATTAATTGGCGATGCAACCGCCGGCAGTTGGGATAATTCTACCGAAATGGCATTGAACACCGCAACAGGCGAATGGACAGTTACTGCTGAATTAACCGCAGGCGCTTTTAAGTTTCGCGCCAACAATGAGTGGGTTATTGATCTTGGCGGCGATGTAAACAATTTGACCTATGGCGGCGACAATATTCCCGTTGCCGAAGCCGGAACTTACGTGGTTACGCTGAAATTAGGTGATGCAACGGCTTATAGTTGTACGGTTGTAAAACAATAAACAAACACCTTTTTAGAACGCGGATAACAAATAATTTGGAACGCGGATGACGCGGATTTTCGCAGATAGATATTGAGCAGAATTTTTAATCCGTGTCATCAGCGTTTTAATATTTCATTGCCGTTGGCTTTAGCCAAAATAATGATTCAATAACCCTAACAGGGTTTCTTTGGAGTTTTCAAAGGATTTTCCGAAGATATTTGTATGTAAAAGAGAACAATTTGTAGGGTAGGGCGTGCCATGCCCTACAACCACAAAGAACACAAGGAATTTCCAACAAAACACAATTGACGCACTGATTATTTATTTCCAAAGTTGTTGTGTAATTCAATCCATAACATAATTAGCCATTCAACGGGTGTATAATGTTGTGGATGTCAAAATATAACATTGCAAAAGTTGAAACAGGAATTTGGCAAGTGCCAACAGGCATTGAGGAAACACCACACAGCATTTGATAAGTGCCAACAGGCATTGAGGAATCTCCACACAGCATTTGATAAGTGCCAACAGGCAGTGAGGAATCTCCACTCGGCATTTGATAAGTGCCAACAGGCAGTGAGGAATCTCCACTCGGCACTTGATAAGTGTCAACAGGCAGTGAGGAATCTCCACGAAGCACTTGATAAGTGTCAACAGGCAGTGAGGAAACCTCACACAGCATTTGGCAAGCGCCAACAGGCATTAAGGAATTTTTATATAACCATAATTTGATGACTCGTATTACGCATAGACTTGAATTGAAAATCGGCGGAGCCAAACTTCATCGTTTTCAACTTTCAATTTTCAACTAAAACAGTATTATGAAAAAAATATTTTTACCACTGCTGTTCTTATTTTCGATGGTTGCATTGTCGTTGGCGCAAATTGTAACTACCAATCCTGCGATAGTTACGATGGACAGCGGCGAAATTGAAGTTATCTTTGATGCAACGCTGGGCAATGGCGGATTGAAAAATTATACGGGCGACGTGTATGCGCATACAGGCGTTATCACCACTGCCAGCAGCGGCAACTCCGACTGGAAACACGCGCCGGCATGGGGCGACAATTCGCCAAAATACAAAATGACTTCGCTGGGCAACAACAAATGGAAACTCTTGATTACGCCGTCTATCAGCGTTTATTACGAAATAACGGCGAACGAAACGGTTACAAGGCTGGCTTTTGTTTTTCGCAGCGCCGATTGCAGTCGCGAAGGAAAGGATGTGGGTAATGCCGATATTTTTGTAAATGTTTACGAAACCGGCTTGGTGGCATCGTTCATTACGCCGGCGGGCAACACCAGCGTAGAAGCAGGCACGGCAATGAACATCGAAGTTGCATCAACAATAGCTGCCAATCTCACGTTGTACATCAACGGTACGAGTGTTAAATCCGCTTCGTCGGTTACAGCACTTACGCACAGCTATCAGTTTACGACCGGTGATTTTGTGCTGGCAGTCAAAGCCGAAGCAAACACCCAGCTGGCGTTCGACACCGTACATGTTTGCGTACCTCAGCCTGTAACCGAAGCTCCGCGTCCGGCAGGCGTTACCGATGGCATCAACATTGTAAACAACAGCACGGTAACGTTTGTGCTGTTTGCCCCCAATAAATCGAATGTGTTCCTGATTGGCGATTTTAACAATTGGACGCAGTTGAACGCTTATCAGATGAAAAAGGATGGCGACTACTGGTGGTACACCCTTGCGGACGTTACGCCGGCAAAACTGTACGGATTTCAATATCTTGTGGATGGAAATCTTCGCATCAGCGATGCTTACACCGAGCTGGTGCTCGACCCTTGGAACGATAAATATATTAACGAAAAACAAACCGTTTATCCCAATTTAAAACCTTATCCCGAAGGAAAAACCGACGGACTTGTGGCTACTTTCCAAACCAATAAACCGGCGTATAATTGGAATATCAATAATTTTACGATGGCTGAACGCGAAAACATGGTGATTTACGAATTGCTTGTACGCGATTTCACTGCCGAAAAGTCGTTGCAGGCGGTTATTGACCGGTTGAATTACATCAAAAACTTGGGCGTTACGGCTATTGAACTGATGCCTGTTCAGGAGTTCGACGGCAACAGCAGCTGGGGCTATAATCCGAATCATTATTTTGCGCCCGACAAGGCGTATGGCAATGCCGACCTCTACAAACGCTTTATCGACGAGTGCCACAAACGCGGCATTGCCGTTATTCTCGATGTGGTTTTCAACCATGCAACGGGCAACAATCCGTTCGCAAAACTTTACTGGAACAGCGCCGCCAACAAAACCGCCTCCAACAATCCTTGGTTCAATGTGGATGCTCCCCATCCCTACAGCGTTTTTCACGATTTTAACCACGAGTATGCCGGAACGCGCAACTATTTTAAACGAGTGCTGACCTATTGGCTCACCGAGTACAAAATCGACGGCTTCCGTCTGGATTTAACCAAAGGCTTTACGCAAAAATCGAGTACCGAACAAACGGCGTCGAATTACGACCAGTCGCGTATCGATATTCTGACCGATTATTACCTTTCGGCGAAAGCCGTAAAATCCGATGTGATGTTTATTCTCGAACATTTTTGTGCCAACAGCGAAGAGTTGGAGTTGGCGAACGAGGGAATGTATGTTTGGCGAAACATGAACAATGCATATTCGCAGGCAGCAATGGGCTATCAAGCCGACAGCGACTTTTTGGGAATGAATACCACGCCGCGCCAATGGGTTGGCTATGCCGAAAGTCATGACGAGGAGCGCAATTTTTACAAAGCAAAGACTTGGGGCAACGGCAACATCACCAATCTTGATGTTTATCTGAAACGTGTACCGCTCAACATTGCATTTGCAACATTAATTCCGGGTCCAAAAATGATATGGCAGTTTGGCGAATTGGGTTACGACTTTTCCATTGAATACAACGGCGGACGTACCAACGAAAAGCCGTCGCCGTTTGCTATGGGATGGATGGAAACACCTGCGCGGGTAGCTGCCTGCAATGCGTCGTCGAAGATTGTTCATTTGCGAAAGCTCTATCCCGACGCCTTTACTTCGGGCACATTTACATTCAACGTTTCGACTTCGGACTGGAACAACGGTCGGAAAATAAAACTTTCGCACAACGATTTGAACATGATTGTTGCAGGCAATTTTCAATCGACAAATACTGTTACAGTTACAGCCGATTTTCAGCATACAGGCGTTTGGCACGAATTGCTTACAAACGACGAATTGAATGTTACCACCACAAACACCTTGCTATCGCTGCCTCCGGGCGATGTGCGCATTTATACCGACCGTAAAATCGAACTTCCTGTAACGGCGTCGTCAACTACTGCGAATGATGCTATTTATGTGTATCAATCCGATGGTTTTATTCATATTGTTTCGCCCGAAAACGTAATCGCATTCTCGATATACAATCAGCTGGGAACATTGTTAAAAACAGTTGTCAATCAAAGCACATTCGGCTTAAGCAATCTGCCTTCGGGAATTTATTTGATAGATATACAAACGGTGAAGAAAAGAGTTGTGAAAAAGACAGTAATACGGAGATGAAGCAAATGTGTGTATCAATTTCAGGTAAGTTTCGTTTATAAAATCAAGAGAAACGTGAGTTACGTTAATATATTGATTCGCGCAATTGTTCGCACTTTCAAGAGTGATATAACAAAACAGTAGCATTTAAAGATGAATGTACCGCATTTATCAAGGAAATGATTTGGATTTCGACGAGCGCAACTGGGATAATCAAGTGTCTATATGGATAAGATTATTCAAAACAGAGACTCTTTAATTATCACACTAAAAAATAAAGAAAATGTTGTTTTAATTTCAGTTAATGAATACAATAGTTTGATTGGAACAGGTTATCTGTTATCCGGCGAAGCCAATGCAGAACATTTAAGAAAATCCATAACCTAACATAAAACAGGCAGAAATCAGATTTCATTATGAAAAATAACCTCCTTATCCTCCTCCTCTTTTGCCTCTCCATATCGGCAAAGGCAATCGAAATCTCCCATATTGAGCCGCCATTCTGGTGGACGGGCATGAAGAACTCCGAACTCCAGATTATGGTGTATGGCGAAGACATCCGCTATTTGGATGTCTGGCTCGAATATCCCGACGTTAAACTGAAACAGATTTTACGCCCCGATAATCCCAACTATCTTTTTATCTATCTCGAAATAGGAGAGAATGCACAGCCCGGCATAATGAAATTGACGTTTTCCGGAGAAAGAAAAAACAGAATTGTTAAAGAGTACGAACTCAAGGCGCGTTCTACCGACAAGGGCGCACAGGGATTCAGTCCTTCAGATGTGATGTACCTTATTATGCCCGACAGGTTTGCCAATGGCGACCCGTCGAACGATGTGTGGGACGATGAAGACGTGAATCGCAACGAGCCGTTTGCCCGTCATGGTGGCGATTTGGCAGGCATCAACGCGCACCTCGACTATCTTAATAATTTGGGCATAACAACCATTTGGCTCAATCCCGTTCTGGAAAACAAAATGAACGGTCCCGAAAAGTACAAATCGTATCACGGTTACGCCATCACCGACTTTTACAAAGTGGACAAGCGTTTGGGTACAAATGAAGAGTATCGCCAACTGATTGAAAACATTCACGGCAGAGGGATGAAGATTGTGATGGATATGATTTACAATCATTGCGGAAGCCAGCATCGGTGGATGAACAACTTGCCGTACTCCGACTGGCTCAATCATCAGGAAGGCTTTGTGCCTACCACACACAATCTCCTTACGGTGATGGATGTTCACGCGCCGCAGTCGGAAGTTGAGGCGATGACCGACGGCTGGTTTGTGCCTTCGATGCCCGACCTTAATCAGCGCAATAAGTATCTTGCCGATTACCTGATACAAAACAGCATCTGGTGGATTGAATACGCCCGCATCGATGGCATCCGCCACGACACGCATCCCTACGCCGATTTCCATTTTCTTGCCGAATGGAACCGTCGGCTGCTGGACGAATATCCCGACTTTAACATCGTAGGTGAATCGTGGTACGCAGCTGGCGCTCCGCTGGCATGGTGGCAACGCAATTCAAAACTTAACAAAGGGCAAACCAACCTGAAGACCGTGATGGATTTTAATTTGATGACAGCCTGTAACGAGGCTTTTGCTGTTGAGTCATCTGAGCGCAATCCGCTCAAGAGAATTTACGAAGTTATTGCGCAGGATTTTATGTACGAAGACCTCAATAACATCCTCGTATTCTTAGACAATCACGACACAAGTCGTTTTCTGAAACAGGAAGAAACCGATTTGGACAGATACAAACAAGCGATTGCCTTTCTTTTGACCACGCGCGGAATCCCGCAACTTTATTACGGCACCGAAATATTGATGACCGGCGAAAAGAAAGATGGCGACGGCAATCTTCGCAAAGACTTCCCCGGCGGCTGGCAGGGCGACGCCGTTAACGCATTCACCGCCGAAGGCAGAACCGATTTGCAAAACGAAGCACACGACTATTTGCAAAAACTCTTGCAATTTCGCAAAACAAATTCCGCTGTAGCGGAAGGATCACTGATACATTACGCACCCGATCATCAAACAGAGTGTTATGTTTATGCCCGCGTCAATGATAATAATGGTGTACTCGTCATTATTAACGGTTCAAATAAAGAACAGACTTTGCCGCTCGAAAAATATCATGAAGTTATTTATATGGGCTGCGTGGGAAAAGATGTGATTTCGGGAGAAAGCATTAACTTGCACCAATCCGTAACCGTTTCCGCCAAAGGAGTGATGGTGATTGAGATGATAGTGGAAGAGGTATTTTAGAGTAAAATGAATATAAATTGAATACAAGCCTCTCTACAAGAGAGGAGAGCAGATGTCTGGGTTGAGGAAAGATATTTAAAATAGTAACTGATGTTATGCACTGTTTTTTTTTTAATGTGAGGATGCAATATTACAATAAAAAACTGTTCTCACAATTTGTGAAAACAGAGAAAAGTTAATAAATACATCTTCACAACTTGTGAAATGGGTAAAAAGTTTTGGAAACTGTTTTCACAACTTGTGAAAGGATACAGAAAATAAAAAACAGACCTTCACACCATGTGGCGAGAAATTGCGTAACATCAAATAGTAATATATTAAATGAACAAAATATAATAAGTTCCACGTTCTAACTCTCCCTCTTTTGTGGAGATGGGGATCGCAGTTAGTCAATTAAATTAAAACAATCAATATGAAACACACAATCAAAGGAGTATTATTATTACTTATGTTCACCTGTTCGGCGCTAAGCGCACAAACGCTCACTTCCCCAAGCGGGAAGTATCAAATGAACTTTTCGCTTTCGACGGATGGTTCGCCGATGTATGCCTTAACATATAAGGGAAAGGAAGTGATTAAACCGAGCCGGCTGGGTTTGGAACTGAAACCCGAAGCCGACTCGCGCGAGTTTTACGATTTCTCGCCCGAAGGCAATGTTATTGCAAATCGTGATGAGAAAACCAATCTGTACAGCGGTTTTCAAATTACCGAAACCCAAACAGCTACTTTCGACGAAACATGGGAACCTGTTTGGGGCGAAGAAAAAGAGATTCGCAATCATTACAATGAATTGGCGGTAACGCTCAATCAGGCGCAAACCAATCGCCGGATGATAATTCGTTTCCGACTGTTCGACGACGGTTTGGGATTCCGCTACGAGTTTCCGCAGCAGGAAAACCTCATCTATTTCGTTATCCGCGAAGAACGCACGCAGTTTGCCATGACCGGCGACCATACTGCAATCTGGATTCCGGGCGATTACGACACGCAGGAGTACGATTACACAACGTCGCGCCTGTCGGAAATTCGCGGACTGATGCAGCAGGCAATTACGCCCAACTCGTCGCAAACGCCATTTTCGCCCACTGGCGTACAAACGTCGCTGCAAATGAAAACCGCCGACGGTTTGTATATCAATCTGCACGAAGCGGCTTTGATTAATTACGCCTGTATGCACCTCAATCTCGACGACAAAAACATGGTGTTCCAGTCGTGGCTTACACCCGATGCACGCGGCGATAAGGGCTACATGCAAACACCCAGCAACACACCATGGCGCACCGTTATTGCAAGCGACGATGCACGCGACATTCTCGCCTCACGCCTCACGCTGAACCTGAACGAACCCTGCAAGATTGAAGATACATCGTGGATTAAACCTGTGAAATATGTAGGTGTATGGTGGGAAATGATTACGGGAAAGAGCGAATGGTCGTACACCGCTGATTTTCCAAGCATACAGCTGGGCGTTACCGATTATTCGAAGGCAAAACCGCACGGACGTCACGGTGCAACCACCGAACACGTGAAAGAGTACATTGACTTTGCCGCCGAACACGGCTTCGACGGCGTGCTGGTCGAAGGCTGGAACGTTGGTTGGGAGGACTGGTTTGGCAAATCGAAAGATTATGTATTTGATTTTGTAACGCCCTATCCCGACTTCGATGTGAAAGAAATTCACCGTTATGCTGCCGCAAAAGGGGTGAAAATGATAATGCATCACGAAACATCATCGTCCGTCCGCAACTACGAGCGCCATATCGACAGCGCCTACAAGTTTATGAAAGACAACGGTTACGACGCACTCAAAAGCGGTTATGTGGGCGATATGATTCCGCGTGGCGAACATCATTACGGACAGTGGCTCAACAATCACTATCTGTTTGCCGTACAAAAAGCGGCTGACTATAAAATTATGGTCAATGCCCACGAGGCTGTGCGTCCCACAGGCATTTGCCGCACCTATCCCAACCTTATCAGCAACGAATCGGCACGCGGAACCGAGTATCAGGCATTTGGCGGAAGCAACACCAATCATACTACCATTCTGCCGTTTACGCGACTGATTGGCGGTCCGATGGATTACACGCCCGGCATCTTCGAAATGGATGTAAACAAATACAATCCGAACAACAATTCGCACATCAACACAACAATTTGCAATCAGTTGTCGCTGTATGTTACCATGTCGAGTCCGTTGCAAATGGCAGCCGATTTTCCCGAAACTTACAACCGTTTTGCGGATGCTTTTCAGTTTATCAAAGAGGTTGCTTTGGATTGGGACGAATCGTGCTACCTCGAAGCTGAGCCGGGCGAATACATAACTGTTGCCCGAAAAGCTAAAGGACGCACCAGTTGGTTTGTTGGAAGCACCAACGGCGAGAAAACACGCGCCTCAAAGATTGATTTCAGTTTTCTGCCCAAAGGCAAAACCTTCATTGCAACCATTTATGCCGACACGCCTAATGCACATTACAAAACTAATCCGCAGGCATACGCCATTCGCAAAGTGATTGTTACCGATAAATCGAAATTGGTGCAGCAGTGTGCCCCCGCCGGCGGCTATGCCATCACTGTGACCGAAGTAACTGACAAAACACAAACCAAAGGCATTAAAAAACTTTAGTTCATTTTTTCTATTCATGTTTGATAATGGCAGGAACGGCAGAATTGCTGAACCTGCCATTTGTTTGAAGAGTATTCTTTTTTAAGCGGACAATAAATTTTATTTACTCTTTGCTGAACCCATTGTTGCCGACGATTTAAAACCCATACTCAGCAAATAAATATTTTGATGTCCATTTTTCACACTTTATATAAGTGCACACCGCTTCGGACAATGCATTTTCCGAAGATTTCTATATCTGGCAAACAAGGCAATATGCCGTCAAATGGCACCGAATATTTGACGGACTTAGCGCCATTTATACAGATACTTTTACTCCTATTACCGGAAATATCGGAGATATGTATTCCGATAATAGGAGAATGTAATTAAAACACGTATCTTACCCCAATTGCCAGCAACCAGCCATAAATTCCTCGATAAATAATTGGAATTTCGGGACGTATGTCCAGTGAAGCGTGAATTGGAATTTCGGAAAAACGGTATTCGACTCCTGCGTTAAGCGCAACTGATAACGATATACCCTCTTTCTTTTCGGTGGGATGCCTGCCTACATAATTCCAACTTCCAAGCGATGGTCCAACACCGAGATACCAGTAAAAATTGTTTTCAATAGGCATAACCCACTGATAGAGCCCTGTCAGTTTCCAAGTTTGCCAATTGCTGCCACCACCCAAGCCTAAATCAAATTCGCCGCGATTTTGGGCGAAAGGCGTTTGAAACGAAATTTCTGTTCCCAATGCACTTCCCCCGCCCAGTCGCAAGCCAATAGCATTGCTTTGTGCATTTATTTGCAGCGATATACAAAGCGTTAAACACGATATTATAACAATTAGTGGTTTCATCCTCATTTATTTTTAAATATTTGACTTTAAAATAACGATGATATCGAATAATTATTTTATCAGCTACTAAGGTAATCGTTATTTTAATATCACTGATAGCAGTTTAGTAATAATAACAGACTTATATTCTATATAATCCAAAATTCAGGTTATTATCTGATGTTACGCACCGCGATATATCTCGGACCAAATCCTGATGGATTGAAACTAAATCCTGATGGATTCAGACTAAATCCTGATGGATGGAGGCCAAATCCCGATGGATTCAAATCAAATTGCTGCGTAAAATCAGTAACTATATTGGATTAACAACACCTGACATATAAGACAATGAGCAAGTCGAATAATCATTTATACCCGAAATGCAGTTGCGGGCATGACGGACATCATCCTCCATTCATCACGGTGTCTGTGGTGGACGACCATAAGATGATTACCGATTCCCTGAGCGGGATGATCGCCGGAGCCGAAGGAATCAGCGTGATTGCCAAAGCGCACAGCGTTGCCGGATGCCGGGAGATGCTGAAAACCGGACAGCCCGATGTGCTGCTGCTCGACGTGAGCCTGCCCGACGGCAACGGCATAGACCTCTGCCCCGAAATATGCGGGCTTTATCCCGATGTAAAAATACTGATGCTCACCGGTTATGCCGAACCCAACGTCATTGGCCGCGCCCTCAACGGAGGCGCACACGGGTATGTGCTGAAAAATTCCGACTCGGAAGAAGTCATCGAGGGTATTCGCACCGTAGCCTCCGGCAGACAGTTCCTGTGCGGGCAGACCTGCGCCCTGTTCAAGCGCAGGGAATGGCAGCCCGTTATCCTTTCGCCTAAGGAACGCGAAGTGCTGAAACTGATTGTGGAGGGATTGACGATCAGGGAAATATCCGACAAACTGTTTCTCGGCTTTGAAACGGTGCGCAGTTACCACAAATACCTGCACCTGAAACTGGGCGTTCACAACACCGCGCAATTAGTGCGGATGGCCATAGAACAGAAAATGGTATGAGTTGCATGGACACACCCCCAAATTTGGGGTTTCTTCATGCCGGGAGTGAAAAACCCCAAATTTGGGGTAGCGCAGCAAATATTCGCCCGGTAACTTTGCCGAAAAGTTCTTTGAATGGAGCGTTGAGAATGAAAACAGGTTTCTATATGTGTAGAAACCCTTAAAAAGGCAGTAACACCGGTTTCTGTAAATCAAGTTAATAATCAAATTCAATAAGTGTTCATTTTAAATTTCAGTGATTATGTTTAAATCAAATTTCAGTTTGAGGAATGTGGCGGCGATAGCCGTCGGCCTCGCAGTTGTCATGTTTTCGGGGTGCGAACCCACGGAAGAAAAGTCGGGCGAAAAGGCCATCACCGCTTTTGGCTTTGCCCTGCCGCCCGCAGTGGGCGTGATTGACGAAGCGGCGAAAACCATCGTCGTGGATGTGCCTGCTGGCACGGATGTAAAGGCGCTTGCGCCTGTTATCGTAATGTCGTCTCCGGTGGCAAAGGTAAGTCCGGGTAACGGTGTGCCCAACGACTTCACCAACCCCGTATCCTACACCGTTACGGCCGAAGACGGCAGCACCGCCTCCTACACTGTCACGGTGAGGAAACCCGCAAGCAGCGGCGACAAGGCGATTACCGCCTTCGGATTCTCCACGCCGTCGGCCGTGGGCGTGATTAACGAATCGGCCAAGACCATCGCCGTGGAAGTGCCCGCGGGAACGGCCGTAACCGCCCTCTCGCCCGTCATCACCGTGTCGGCGGGGGCAACGGTAATCCCTGCGTCGGGCGCGGCGCAGAACTTTACGGCGCCCGTGAAGTATACCGTAACGGCTGCCGACGGCACGAAGGCCGAATATACCGTAACGGTTACGGTGGAAGGCGCAGCGGCTTCTCCGCAGGAACTGCAGGGAGATATCGGCGAAAGCCGCACCATCGCCGACCTGGGGCTGGAGGTCGACTACATTGTACCCAACTGGATAGAGTTTAACAACAATGCCGTGATTACCGTGGATGCGGGCGTGTGCATTGCCTTCCGTACCACCGACGGCGTCATAAACGTAAGTGCCGGAGCAACCGTTAAAATGAACGGCACCGCCGCCAAGCCCATTCAGCTGCGCGGAGCAGGCAATGCGTGGGGTACCGAAAAAGGCTCGTGGGGATATATCGGCATCAATACCAACAGCGACAACGTGCTGCAATACGTGGAGTGCATCAACGGCGGACATGCTGACGATGCCGGCGTGGGGCGCATCGGCAGCGGGGCGCAGGTAACCATGACCAACTGCACCGTCAACGGCTCGCTCGGCATGGGCGTTT
>JAITVO010000031.1 GCA_031285765.1 Cytophagaceae bacterium
CTGCCCAGTTGACGGACGTAGGCTTTGGAAGCGTTGAAAAGTACGCGGCTTTTGAACAGACCTGTCCAGTGCATTTGCATTTCTACGATGAAATGGCGTCCGGTTTCGTCGCTGCAGCGTACATCGACTATGGAATTGCGCAGTTCGGGTATGTCGGGCAGCAACTCGCCTGTTTGATACTCAATGCTTGTAACGGGCTTTTCGAGCGGCAGGAGGCTGTTGATTAAACTGATGCAAAGGTGCTTGTGTTCGCCGAATACGCGCTTGAATGTAAGGTCGTTTCGGGGGTCAAGGTAGTGGGGCATAACGGTATTGTTTTAACGGTGTGCTAAAGATAGAAATTAACTGTGAATTAAAAATTCCGAGTTGAATGGATTTGTTGGTAACCGGCAGATAAAAAATGTTATAAGCTATTCCTAATTTCATTTTAAAACTCAATTTAATTTATACAATACTTCCGTTGTGAAACTTAATAATCCTGCTGCAATATTTAAGGGTCGTTTCCCTGTGAGCGATAACAACCAGTGTCAGTTTTCCATCTGCCAGCGACCGTATGGATTCGGTAATTTCCATTTCGGTTTGAGAATCAAGAGCGGATGTTGCTTCGTCAAAAAAGATGACGTCGGCGCCGGCATACAACGCTCTGGCGATGCCGATTCGTTGCCGCTGTCCACCCGAAAACCTGACGCCGCGCTCGCCAATATTGGTTTCCACGCCGTCGGGCAGCGATTGAATGTGTTTCCACAGGCTTGCCTGCCTGAGCGACTGCTCTACGCGCCGCATGTCTATTTTATCTTTTTCGATACCAAAGGCTACATTTTCGGCTGCGGAAGCATCTGTTATATATACATCCTGCTGCACATAGCCAATGTGGGTGCGCCACGACTGAACCGTAGCGGCTGTCAGCAGGCTGTTGTCAATAGAAATGGTTCCCTGTGTGGGTTGCCAAAATCCCAGCAGAAGATTCATAAAGGTTGTTTTTCCCGATCCTGACGCTCCCATAATGCCAATGTTTTCACCTTTTTTTATAGTGAGGTTAAGATGGGAAAGCAAATCGTTTTCGGCATCCGGAAAACGGAACGAGAGGTTGTTTACAGTTATTTGCGAATTAAATTCTACCGGTTGATGTTGAATGGCATCCGGCTTAAAGTCTTTTAAACCTGAAATGACGTCAAACGTGTACTGATAGCTCTTAATGCTAACTAAGGCAATCAGAATCCGGTTGATGGAGGGTAAAATACGGTAAGCCGACAGCGCAAGCAAACCAAGCAGTGCGCCCAAACCTGCTCTGTCGGGCAGAAAAAACAGTCCGTAGGCGGTGATGACAAATATGGCGATAACCATTCCTGTTTCAATTACTTTTGTGGGCATTGCGTTGTAGAGCGATCGTTGTATGTTTAATTTTACAATTTGCCCTATTTGCTTGGAAATCTGTTTCCTGAAATGAGGCTGTGTGTTTGTGATTTCAACATCTACATAGCCATGTATGCTTTGAAATATGCTTTGACTCAACTTTGGATTGAGTGTATTGACCTTACGTTCCAGTTTTAATGCCCGTTCTTTTACCCATCTGTAAAATAAAATAAACACGGGCAACACTGTGCATACAAGCAAAATAACCGAAGTGGCATTGTAGAGCAGCAGGCTGACGAGTATCATTAGTAAAATGAAAATTTCATTTAACAGATTAAACATGGGAAGTACCATGTTGTTTGCAAAAGCGGCGGGTATGGTATTGACATCTCTAAATATCAGATTGGAATTGGTGTTTTTAAAAAAAGCAAATCCTTTACTGTAATACATTTGATGCAAACGGTTGGTAAAGTTTTGATACAGGGAGAGAGAAAATTTGATTTGTGAACGTATAATAAGCAGAGATGCACTGTTTTTAACGATAATGGTAACTACAATTAACCCTGCAAGCAGCAGGATAAACGCATTTTCGGAAGAGAATCCCAAAAAGCCGTAAACTTTACTGATGATGCGATGATTTTGAATGATGAACGGCTGTAGAATAATGGCAAAAAGCGGTAAAAAAGCTGCTAAACCAACCATTTCAAACGCAGAATTGATAAAAAGCAGCAGTAGCATTTTTATGGACTTCTTTTTATACTTTGGGGGAATAACAGCTAATATTTTCAATAGCGTTCCGGCAATCAGACTGTTTTTTATAATATGTTTGATTTTTGCTGTCATTCAATTCTGTTTGTGCGATAGAGTGTTACCCAACATGTTTCCGGTTTCAATTTTCGTTTTATTTTGCGACGCAAAGATAGAAAGTTTTTCTCATGCCACTGCACTTTTCAGTAAATACCGCCTGTTAAAAAACAATAATTATTTTTTTATAATTGGCGATTGAAAAATTCGTTGCATACATATCTAATAATATGTAAACTTGAATGTATCTATTTTTTTGCAGAGGTTGATGGTGATAATGAAAAGTTTTATTTTAATATTCCGGTTTGGTTTGCTGTCATAACAACTGAAAAGAAGAGGCTACTCATTTTATATGTTCTTTTAATTCTTCGATTTGGTGTTTGGATAAGCCAGTTATTTCAGCGATGTCTTCAACAGCCATGCCTTTTTGTAACATTTTTGCGGCTATTTCTGTACTCTTTTCGGTTCGTCCTTCTGCTAACCCTTCTGCTTTGCCTTCAGCTCGTCCTTCTGCCAACCCTTCTGCTAACCCTTCTCTTCTGCCGCTTTCCATAAACGACTTTTCGATGCGAACCGAATCCCAGTAACGATCGTAGTACACCAGTTCTTCGGATGTGTATGCGCCTTCTTCACAAA
>JAITVO010000175.1 GCA_031285765.1 Cytophagaceae bacterium
CCCCCCCTCTTTCTGTTTTTTAGTTTGAAATACTACCGACTGTTACCTTTTTATATACGCTTCGGCAGCATTGTATCCGGCTTTGAGTGCGGTGAGGTTGGAGTTTACAACATCTTCGCCTTTCCGCTCAAAATTGTTGCGAATTGCTTTTTCGAGCACTTCATAATCAATTCCTAAATAGAGGGCAGCGGCTCCCAGTACAACCATGTTGGCTGCCCTTGCATTCTTCAGTTCTTTTGCAATGGTGTCGGCGTCAATCATGATGTGATTCTTGATTTTTGAAACCTCCGTCATCAAAGCGTTCTTTTCGGGATAGTTCGGAATGTTGATAAAAGAGGTGGTATTGGTGATGAGCCATCCTGTTTCAGGGTTCAGATAAGGAAGATAACGAAGCGACTCCATCGGTTCGATAGAGATAATCATGTCGGCTTTTCCCATCGGAATCAGGTCGGAATAAATGGGCTGGTCGGAGATGCGAAGATGCGACTGAACATCGCCTCCGCGCTGGCTCATGCCGTGTACTTCAGCCTGTTTTACATAAAGACCTTTTTCAACAACCGCAGCGCCAATGATGGTGGCAATACTCAAAATCCCCTGTCCGCCAACGCCTGCTAATATAATATTCTTATTCATTACAGTTTCTTTTAAAGATTAATGTTATTTTTTCTCTACAGCCTGAGATCTTTTACGTTTTCCAATGGTTTGGATACATTCGCGGCGTGGAATAATGACCGAAACGCCGTTGTAAGCCAATTCTTCGGAAATCACTTTCACCATTTCGTCATGATTTTTGCGCAAAGGCGTTAAAACACGAATATGTTCTTTTTCTACTCCAATTCCGGCACAAATCTGTTCAATTCGTCCCAAAGCAGCAGAATCTTGTCCGCCGGTCATTCCGGTTGTTTCGTTATCTAAGATAAGGATTGTAACCGGCACTTTGTCATTTACGCAGTCTAACAATCCAGTCATCCCACTGTGGGTAAAGGTTGAGTCGCCAATTACTGCCACCGAAGGCGTTAATCCGGCGTCAGTCGCACCTTTTGCCATCGTAATTGAAGCGCCCATGTTTACGGTAGTGTTGATGGCTTTGAATGGAGGCAAAAACCCCAAAGTGTAGCAGCCTATGTCGGCAAAAACGCGTCCGTTTCCATAAGGTTTCATGGCTTCGTTGAGGGCATTGTAGGAGTCAATGTGCGGACATCCGTCGCACAACTTTGGCGGACGGGGCATTACCAATTCGGGAACGGGTAATCCGTATGTATCGTCCATTCCCAGCGCTCTGGCTACGATGTTGGGATTCAGCTCGCCTTCGCGTGGCACAGTGTCGTCCAAACGTCCTACGATGTTTGCGCCTCTGTTCAGCAGTCCGCGAAGCTGTTCTTCAATTAGCGGCATTCCATCTTCGAGCACCAGCACTTTTTCGCACGAATCAACCAATTTTTCAATCCATACTGTCGGCAGGGGATACTGCGAAATTTTCAGAACCGGATACGGACATTTTCCATTTTTGAAGTTTTCCATCAGATAGTTGTAGCCGATTCCGCCGGCAATAATTCCGAGCGATTTGTCGGCACCGTCAATGTACTTGTTGAATCCACTTTTCATTCCCTCCTGTTCCATTTTTTCCTGTTTGCCGAGCAAATTATGGTAGCTTGCGCGGGCAATGGCGGGCAAAAGAACAAACTGTTTGGGGTCTTCGGGCAGTTTCAAACTGTTTTGAGGCAGTTGTTCTTTCACTGCAACGCCCGAACGTGAGTGTGCCAATCGAGTTGTGATTCGCAGCATCACTGGCAGTTTAATCCGTTCCGAATATTCAAAGCCGTACAGCATCATGTCATAGGCTTCCTGCTGATTCGACGGTTCCAGTATCGGCATAAACGAAAATTTTGCATAGAAGCGCGAATCCTGTTCGTTTTGGCTGGAGTGCATCGAGGGATCGTCGGCAGCAACAAATATAAATCCGCCGTTAACGCCCGTAACGGCTGCATTCACAAAATTATCGGCAGCCACGTTAACACCCACATGTTTCATGCAACACATCGAACGTTTGCCGGCATACGACATACCAAGCGCAGCTTCGCACGCCGTTTTTTCGTTTGCCGACCAGTTGCTGCGAATCCCTTTTTCTTTGGCTTCTTTTGAACCTTGAACGTACTCTGTTATTTCCGTTGAAGGTGTGCCCGGGTAGGCAAAAATGCCCGACATGCCGGCGTCAATAGCTCCCTGAGCAATAGCTTCATCGCCTAATAATATTACTTTTTTCATTCCAGTATAATAGTTTAAATTTTAATGTCAATAATTTAGTGCGCAAAAATACTGCTTTTGTTTGGAAATACAATTTGGTTTCGATGAAAAAAACAAATATTGTTGTAAATTTTAAAATGAGATATCGTGCTTTTTGTGATTGTAAAACTAATAATAAACTGTCTTAATTTCAGGAAGAAAGCTGTTTTGTGTTACTCTGTATATCAAGATGCAGATATTTACCGTAATTCAGGCAGATACAATCGAAGCAGCGTTTTCTGCAAAACTTGAAACAGAGAGCTTCTAAGAAACTGCTTGCTCTTCGTTGTGTTCCTTCACAAAAATACTCATTTATTTTAGCAAACTCCGCTTTTGTCTTAACCACAAGCATTAAAACTGATTTTAAAAATTCTCTTATCTCCAATATTGTCCGGCTAAAATAACTTCACCAATCTTCATATCAAGCAGCGATGTCAGTTTGATGTTTTCTCTGTTGCCTTCCACCAGCGCAATATGTCCACTGGCAGCTTCAACAACCGAAGCATCATCCGTAAATGTTTCGGAATAAGGTTGCCGGTATGCATTACGCAACAGTTCCATTT
This sequence comes from Cytophagaceae bacterium, assembly GCA_031285765.1. Taxonomy (GTDB): domain Bacteria; phylum Bacteroidota; class Bacteroidia; order Bacteroidales; family Marinilabiliaceae; genus WRMI01. Next base: position 2,847 of record JAITVO010000175.1, read on the forward strand.
TAAATACCTGCGGTGTTTGCACCATGCGATATTCGCTGCGCGAGCACGCATAACTGTTAGTGCCATCTACCCTGCGTATTGATTCTACCGACTCAAGAACAGGGATTGCAGCGCCATAGTTGGCGGCGGCGTCAAAGCACAGTGAAACAGTTGTATCGGAAACAAATGGACGAACAGCATCGTGAACCGCAGTCAGTCCGTCGTTGTCAATTGCTTCAATGCCTTTTAATACGCTGTGAAAACGGGTTTCGCCTCCCGATACAGTTGTATGAGGAACATCGAAACTGTGTTTCAGGCATAGTGCGTTCCAGTAATCAATCTGTGCTTCGGGCAGCACCACTACTATATTAATACTACTACAATAGTGACGGAAGCATTCTATAGTGTGCATTAAAACCGGTTTGTCGCCAAGTAGCAAAAACTGTTTGGGAATTTGAGCGCCCATTCGCATACCCTGTCCTCCTGCTGCAATGATTACATTTTTTTTCATATTAATATTTTGCGCAAAGATACAAAGTGGAATCTAAATTTTTGCGCTATAAACGGATTATAAATGATGAAAGATGGCATTTATAGCAAACTGCTATCAAATAATTAAGAATTTGTTTAAATTTTAAATCAAAATATTTTTATTGAACATCAAGCAAATGAAAGCAATGATAATCATTGTTTCACAAGCTTCTGTCAGCTTTTCGTAATATTTTGATAATCTGCGAAAGCCATTTATCCAAGCAAAACTACTTTCAACAACCCATCGTTTTGAGAAAGGTTAAATTCAGTAGTTTTGTCGCTACTAAGCATTATTCTCAAGTTGTAATGCAAGTCGTTTTTCAGTTTTTCTGCCAATTCTTCTCCCCGATAACCACCGTCTGCAAAGATTTTTTGCATTCTGCCAAATCTATATTTGAGCGTTTTGATAACATCAAATGCTTTTTTGTCATCATATTCGTTGGCGGCATGGACAACCACCGAAAGCAGCAATCAGTTGGTATCGGTTATGAGGTATCTTTTGCGACCATTTATCTTTTTATTGCCGTCAAAACCTCCGCATTCGCCGCCATAAGAATCACTTTTAACACTCTGGCTGTCATAATTCCAACACTTGGAGATGTGTTTTTCACCAATTTTCTCCTGATTTTGGCACGTATATTTTCAAGAATTTCCTCAAAAACGCTTTTACGTGTCCATTATTGAAAATAATAATAAACCAACTGCCATTTCGGAAACTCCGAAGGCAGCATTTGCCACTGACAGCCTGTTTTGTCAATGTAAATAAAGACTTTTAATATCTCTTTTAGCGAATGTTTGCGATTTCTCCTTGCTTGTTTGTTGAAAAAATCCAGACTTTACCAAAGTTTATCAGTCAGTTAAATCTTGTTTGTCGTATATACTTTATAGTTTCAATAACTATAAAATATAAAAAACTATTTAATTAACAATCCTCAACGACGCCTCCTCTTTGATTATATAATCATAACATTCATATTGTGAATAATAAAGACGAGTTAATTAGAAAACTGATATTATTGTGATTATATCGTTTTTGTTTAAAATTTAATCAGACTCTTAGCTGGCAGAGGGAAGAAAATCCACATTTATGGGGCTTTAGCCCAAAACATGGAAACAGTTTTTACTCCTGATTCGCATTATTATAATAAAAACATATACAGAATTTTCACGCGTTTGTTCTGATTTCTTTTGGCATTAATTTGCTTTTTCTCTGTATATAAATTACTTTTGTCGGCTGTTGTAAGCACCTCTGTCTTTTGCATAAAAATAATATAACAGTACAATAAATACTAAGAAACGATGAAAAAGCAGCTAATAATCGAATTTGTGTTCCTTTTTTTTATGGGGAATATATTTGCACAAAACGTCCGTTTCGGAGTACGGGGCGGCGCAAATCTTACAATGATGCCTACAGTGGATAAAACACCTCTTAGCGAAGGCTACAATTCACGTTTGGCTTCGGGAATGGGTATTTTTACGGAGATTGAAATAAGCGATGTTTTCTCGGTAAGGGCGGGTGTTGAATACAATGGACAGGGCGGCGTAAAAGATGGCTTGCAGGCATTGCCAACCATGCGCAAGATTACCGAAATTGCCACGAATATGGGCATGAGTATGTCTGAAGAAACTCAAGCCGCACTGGGTGCGGTGATACCGATGATGCCTGCCAATTATTACGCCAATGTTAAAAGTACGATGCGGTTCGATTACGTGTCTATCCCCATTCTGGCACAATATAACTTGAATTTTGGCAGTTCGCCGTGGGGAATTTACATCAATGGTGGACCATGCGTGTCATTTATTGTGTCGGCTATGCAAATTACCGAAGGAACAAGTAGCGTATATGTCGATCCTTCGGGGCAGACAACCATTTGGAGCCAGATTCCGAGTAAAGATCCGGTGAATATTCAAGCCATGATACGGGCGCAGGTACCCGAAATTGCCGATTTTCTTGAAAAATTCAACACATTTGGCGAATCGGACATCACGGGCGAATTGAAAAGCGTCAACTTCGGACTCGCAGGCAACATCGGCATCCGCTACCGTTGCCGTCGTAGTTGCTTTTTTGTTGAAGCGGGCGGTATTTACGGCTTCAACACCATTCAGCAGGACAGTGCCAATGGAACCAACCGCATCGGCGCAATGTCAGTAATGGTGGGGTATTCGTTTTCGATGTTTTGATGCTGTGTACAGCCTTTTTTACAGTTAAAAACCGTATTTTTGTAACGCAATGTTTAAGGTACCCTGATTGTTTAAAACGGAAATGTAAATTTTGTTTTCTTGATAAAATAATTCAATTTGTAAACAAACTTTAATTGCTATAGCTTAGAGGTTGTTTAAATTTTTAATTTTTGCATATTTAGATAAATGCTTATCAGTGGTCTATTTTATAAAGTATGTATTTTTGTGAAATTTAACCAATTAATTTACAAAGTCATGCATATTTATCCTACAGACCTTACTGAT
>JAITVO010000314.1 GCA_031285765.1 Cytophagaceae bacterium
CACACGCGGATCATGTAAATTCGAAAAATAAGGTATCGGACTTATCATTTGGTTATTTTGGGAGCGAAAGTTAAGCTGTTAATAGTGATTTACAAGAAAAATTAGATGCGTTTGACCTGTTGATTTTTATTCTCACCGAATTGCAATTTTGTACATTTTACCAGTATCTTTGTAAATTAAATAAACAATTATGACCTATTTTGCAGCCATTGATTTTGAAACCGCCAATCATCACCCTTCGAGTGTATGCAGTGTGGGTGTTGTGATTGTGCTGAATGGGAAGATTGTCGATAAGATGTATCATCTGATCCGTCCCGAGCCCGAATGGTACTCGTACTGGAATACGCAGGTGCACGGGCTGACCGCCGCCGATACCGAGAACGAAAAAGTTTTTTCACATGTGTGGACTCTCATTGCGCCAAAAATTGCCGGTCTGCCGCTTGTGGCGCATAACAGTCCGTTTGACGAGCGATGCCTGCGGGCGGTGTTCCGCGTGTATCAAATGGATTATCCTGATTATGAATTTCACTGCACCTGTCGTGCATCGCGCAAACAATTTGGGAAAGAACTGCCCAATCATCAGCTACATACGGTTGCCGCGCACTGCGGCTTCAATTTAGCCAGCCATCACCACGCTTTAGCCGACGCCGAAGCCTGCGCTGCAATAGCAATGAAAATTCTGTAAATGAATAAACATTAATTCATTTTTCAAATACCTCTATTGATAATGTACATGCACGTAGCTACTGAGGTACAAGTATCTCACTCTCTTTTCCCTTCAATCAGCAGAACGATTTCGCCTTTTGGCGGATGTTCGGTGTACCATGCTTTTAGTTCGTTGATGGTTCCGCGCTTTATTTCTTCGTGAATTTTACTTATTTCGCGACACACGGCGGCACGTCGTTCGCCGTCTATCCATTCGCTTGCCTGTTCAAGGGTTTTTAGTAAGCGGTGGGGCGATTCGTAAAATACGATTGTTCGCGGCTCGTCGCGCAGCGAAAGCAACCGTTTTTGCCGTCCTTTCTTTTGAGGCAGAAAGCCTTCGAAACAGAAACGGTCGTTGGGAAGTCCCGCTGCGGCAACGGCAGGAATCAATGCCGTTGCGCCGGGCAAACATTCTACATCAATACCGGCTTCGATACAATGCGTAACGAGCAGATAACCCGGATCGGAAATGCCCGGTGTGCCTGCATCCGACACTAAGGCTGCATTTTCGCCCGCTTCGATGCGTGAAACTACGCGCGCAACAGTAGCATGTTCGTTAAACTTGTGATGCGAAACCATCCGTGTTTCAATTTCGTAGTGCTTGAGCAGCAATCCTGTGGTTCGGGTATCTTCCGCCAGAATAAAATCGACCTCTTTCAACGTGCGAACTGCCCTGAATGTCATGTCTTCGAGATTTCCGACAGGAGTAGGAACAAGATAAAGTTTTGCGTTTTCCGACATTTTATTATAGATATTTAGATACCTGTTTGTTCAGGAAGTGTGTATGTATTTGCAGCTTTATTTGCCAGCAGCCGGCAAAATTCTTTTATGAAAAGAAATAATTAAAACATACCGTGTTTAAAAAGTCCAAATTGTCGATGTGGTTTTGTACCAAAATAGATTGACAGGTCGGCGTAGGGAAGCAATGCAAAGTTTGACTTTTCAAAGTGCCCACATGAAGCGATATAACCAACAGTAAACGAAAAATTCCGCATAAGAAAGATGTGCAATCCGGTATGCTGCTCCAACGTAAAACGGGCGATGGAATTACTTGCAAAAGCCTTAATATCGCCTTCGATAGCCATCATATTATTCAAATAGCCATCTACACGCAAGCGGGCAGAAAGTACAACGCCTTGTCCGGTAAGTGTGGAACTGCGACTTCCAAGAATATGCTCGTCAATGTGCGTTAAATTATTCTCTTCTAACGAAAATCCTGCGTCGAGGGCAATGCCTCCTGTCAGTATCAGGTAAGGTTGTCCGTTTCCGCAGTCGGGATTGGCTCCTATAGGATAGCTCACAATAAGTTCGTTGCGCAACGACAAAATAGCAGGTATATTAACCGAATCGGCAACAACTGCATTGTAACCGTTGTTCTGCGCCCAATTGAACCCGATGGTTGGTGTGTACAGCGCATGACGATGTGCTATCAACAGTTTTGCGGTTGGATACGATTTTTTCAATATCAGATTTGGAACAAGATAATTAAGCGGGAGCATCGTTGAAAGTTCAAAATTGTTCCCAATTCCGTAACGCGACGGTGTGGCAATGCTAATATTGCCGGTGTTTGGTAATGCTGTATAGGCTGTTTCCGACGACCAGAGCTGGTCGTCGCGTCTATAGTCGGGGGCGCTGCCAAATGGCTGTTCGGCGTTAAAAGCATTTCCTTCCCGTGCCTCTTTTTTGCGTTTTTTTAAATCACTGGCTGCTTTTGCGGCAGAACTTTTTTTTCGGAACAGTCCCTGTGCCTCACAAGTTTCGACCGATAGATACATTATCGAAACAAACAGAAGAAAAATGCCGGCGCTCTTCATAAATAAAATTGATTTTCGGATTTAAACATGGCTTATAAACGCTGTTTTTTTTAATATGTTGTGTAATCTCAACAATTCATAAGGGTACTTCTAAATATTATATTTTTCGAGGCTTGCGACTGAAACAAAAATGGAGTTTGCTAGCATTTTAGCGAAAGGGCGTAACGATGAAAAAGCTGTTTTAAGAGCTTCCATTAATTTTGACGAAAGCACATGTTTCCAAAATCTCTCGTAAAAAAAGTCATTCATCTGTAACTTTTGTATCGCACATTCGTCCTATCAGCAGTTGAAAACATTTTAAAAATAATAATTATGTTAAAGAGATATTTATGTGTGTGTTTGATGCTGATACCTGCATGGATGTTGGCGCAAAATGAGGATAGAAACAGCGATATTGTTTCGATAGAAGAATCCGATGTTGAAACCCGGATAAAATTACCCGGCATTACTGTTTCCGTAAATCAGGACAGCGACACTGTTACAAGAATTGTTATTGGGAGTCAACAATTGGAGGTTATTGAAGACAACAGCGATGGCAAAGTTTCAAGAATACGGATGGTACATGCTCCACGTACGAAGTTTAAGGGGCATTGGGATGGCGTTGAATTGGGACTGAATAATTTTTTTTCGCGTCCATTCGACAGCAATTTGCCTCCCGAAGCGCATTATCTTGATTTAAATGCCGGCAAATCGGTTGTGGTGGGTGTGAATTTGTTGAAGTACAGCAAAGGTATTCAACGGAACAAAAACAATATTGGATTTGTAACCGGACTTGGACTGACAATTAACAATTACCGATTCGATTCGCCTTACATTCTTACCCGAATGGAGAATGGAGATACGGGATATGAAGCAATTACACGTCCCATCAATAAAAACAAACTGGTAACTACGTTTCTTACAGCACCACTGTTGCTTGAGGTTCAGTTTCCCGATGGGCACAACCACCCATTTTACATTAGCGGCGGTGTGTATGGCGGTTTCAGAATAGGTGCACACACCAAAGTGAAATATGCCGACGATGCAAAAAGACAAAAAGTGAAATCGCACAAAGATATTAATCTTAACTCGTTTAAATATGGCATTATGGTACGTGCTGGCTACAGATGGCTCAATTTGTATGCAACGAGCGATATGTCGCGCCTTTTTCAGAAAGGGCAGGGACCTGATATTTATCCGTGGGCAGTGGGAATTTTGTTCAGTTTTTAATTATTCAAACCAAATTTGTTATGAAATCAAACATATTTTCAATAATAGTCCTGCTCGTTTTTCCGATGATGCTCAATGCGCAGCAGCCTGCCGGAAACTGGGAGCGTACATGGGAAATAAAACCGGGCATTTACAAGGTAATGCAGCAGGGATTGGTTGGTGTAGTTAATTCCGACGGCGAAATTTTGGTTCCATGCCGCTTTAATCAGGTGTACTCCCTTACCGACGACAATTACGTTAAAGTATTGGAAAACCTGAAGATTGGAATGTACCATCTTGAAAAAGGAATGATTCTTCCTGCTGAATACGACCAGATATGGGGTTTTGAGGGCGAAACCGCCAAGATATTAAAGGATGGAAAAACAGGTTATGTAAATCGTAACGGATTTGTTGTTATTCCTGTTGAGTACAATCATATATGGTTGCCCGACAAAAACGGCTTTATAAAGGTATTGAAGAATGGGAAAATGGGATTGCTTGATGCAACTGGCGCTATTGTGCTCCCTGTTGAGTATCAGCAAATATGGTCGTTCGATAATGGACGGGCAAAAGTGCTTAAAAATGGCAAACTGGGTTATATCGACAGCAATGGGAATGAAATAATTCCGCCGGCTTACGATCAGCTCTCATCGTTTAATAATGGTGTTGTAAAAGCATGGATAGGAGTAACCGCTTTGTACATCGATACGCTTGGACGCACTGTGGAGGCTCCCCCTCAAAGCGATGCGGCGCTAAGTTCGACTTCGCATACCGACGAAGATGATGGAGAGCTAATATACAAAACCAACGACGGCAGAGTCGGGATTCGCCAAAAAGGGAATGAGCAGGAAATTATTATTCGCAAGGATGATAATAATTTGCAAAGACCGCAAATACCGGATTATCTGCAAAGAAATAAGAAACGTTACTTTGAAAGTAACCTTGCAGGCATCACCTTTGGAGTGAACGGTTACTTAAACCCCGATTTCAACGAAATGGTTCCCGACGCTTACAGTTTTATGGATATAAATTATGAGCGGTCGTTTGAAATTTCGATAATTCCGTTTCAACATTCAACACGGCTGATTGGTTCGTATATGGGATTGGTAACAGCAATCGGATTAAGGTACAACAATTACCGTTTTAATCTTTATAATTCAAGCGAACTGTCGCGAAACGAAACAGCTCAAGGCTGGTTTTATCAGATACCTGCAAACGTTGAGATAGAAAAAGCAAAGATGTCGTTGATTTCGCTTGATGTTCCGCTTATGCTCGAATTCCATCTTCCTGATGGGCGAAGCCGCAACGGTATTTATCTGGCAGGAGGTGTAGTGGGCAGTTTGAAACTGAATACCCATACAAAAGTTATTTACATCAACAGCGAAGGGATTGGATATAAGCACAGGCAGGATAAGGATATTGGTCTGAATGTGTTCAGATATTCGTTAATGGCAAGAGCCGGTTTCCAAACATTCGGTATTTATGCAACCTACTCGCCCATGCCGCTGTTCAAAAAAGGAAAAGGACCCGAATTGTATCCTTTCTCGGTAGGGTTGACGTTAAATTTTTGATGGAAGGTAGAAGATGAGGTGGCATCATAATATAATCCGCAAAACAAATTGTACATTTTTCTACTGGTTACTATCCTTTCCACATCTGAATAGACTTGTTAAAAAGTAGGTTTATCATAAAAAAATGAGGCTGTCCCCAAAGTACGACAGCCTCTTATTTTTTTGCTATGTTGTAAAAAGTAGTATCTTAGCGCTTCCAAACACACCTCAAAGCAATGGCAAAGATTGTCTTTAAAGCGTTAAGTAGCAACCAGCATGTCCTGTTTCCGACTAATTTGTTGGAACGTATTCCGGCTAACCATCCGGTATTAATCGTCAATCAGGTCGTAGATCAACTC
>JAITVO010000227.1 GCA_031285765.1 Cytophagaceae bacterium
GGAAAATTGACAATAATAACCTGCGTAACATAAGTTGTTGACAGATGTTGCGTACTGTTTTTTTGAATGTGATGATGCAATATTACAATAAGAAACTGTTCTCACAATTTGTGAAATGGATAAAAAGTTTTGGAAGCTGTTTTTACAATATGTGAAATGGGTACAGAAAATAAAAAAACAGACCCTCACAACGGTGATAAATTGCGTAACATCAGTTATTAACTCATATTATGCAAAGGCTTGAATTAAAAATAAAAATCGGCGGAGTCAAAGTTAAGCCTTTTCAAGGCTATCAAAACTAATACTGCGTAACATGAGTTAATAAAGTTTTGTTTCTGCGCGACGCTTAGATAACATGCTATCATTATCTCTATAAAATATTCAAACAACTTCTAAACTTATTTTTTATGATAAAGCTATTGAACATTCAGAAAAGTTATCAGGATGGTGAAAACCGTTTGAATCGTGTACTCTGCGGAGTAAATATGAAAATCGACAAGGGCGAGTTTGTTGCAGTTAAGGGCGCTTCGGGCGCGGGAAAAACTACCCTGCTGTCGATACTTGGAACGTTGTTGCTTCCCGATGAAGGCAGCTATCTGCTGAATAACGTTGAATTAACTGCGCCCAATACCGACCGTTCGCTTATTCGCAATAAACAGATTGGTTTTGTATTTCAAGACCATCGACTACTGCCGCAATATTCGGCATTGGAGAATATATTGTTACCCACGTTGGCGTACAGTTCGCAAACAAGCGCCGAACATATTGAATATGCCCGCATGTTAATGAAGCTTACGCATATATCAAGAATTGCCAATCAATATCCGCACACGTTATCGGGAGGCGAAGCAAGTCGTGTGGCAGTGTGCCGCGCCTTAATCATGAAACCGCTGCTGCTGCTTGCTGATGAACCTACCGGACAGTTAGATGCCGAAAATGCACGGAACATCGCGCTGCTCCTCTCGGATATTAATAAAAACCTGCAAACAACGATTGTGATGGTTACGCACTCCGACGAAATATCGCAGAGCGCCAGCCGTATGCTTACGCTTAATGAGGGGGGATTGGTTTAATTCCACACATCTTTACTTTTACCGTTATGCAGAATGTTGCTGTTCCCTCATTGATTTTAAATAAAAAGCAGGACTTACGCCGGTTACTTCCTTAAATGCATCGCTGAAAGCGCTTCGCGATTTAAAGCCCACCTGATGTGCAATGGTTTCGATGGTATATTTTGCCGAATCGGGAACCGACAGCAATCGTTGCGCTTCTTCAATTCGGTAACTGTTCAAAATCGAGCGGAAGTTTTTGTTCAACGCAGCGTTAATTACCTGCGACACATATTTGTAGTTCGAATTTACCAGCACAACCAATTTATTGATAGAAAATTCCGGATCGCAAATTATCGTTACCTCTTCCATTACAGCTACTATTTTATTCAGAAGTTCGTTCTGCTTTTGGTCGGTTAATGTTATTTTATTTTGCTTTTCGGGCAATGCTTCGGAACTGTTTTTCTGGAAATCAATAATCATCATATTCTTTTCAAACAGCACTTTGTATGCTTTGTTAAGTTTTCGTTTCTGAAAAAATACAAACAGCAGCACAGCGCTCACCAACAGCAAAACACCCCAAGTGATATGTTGAATAATTTTTTGATAATGGATAGTCTGTTCCTTTATTTGCTGCTCAATGGTTAATTTTTCAATCTCCTCGTTGGTTTTCGACACCTCATACAAGCGCTGCAACTGGTTAATATCGCTAAATACTTTAACATCCAGCACCGAATCCTGTAAACCGGCATACATTTTAAAATGTTCCAGTGCGTTTTTGTAATCACCTCTTGACTCTTCTATCTTTGATAGCAAAAGATAATTTCCAGTCATAATATCAATAAAATCATTTGCTTTTGCAATCGTATTCGATGCATGAGTGTAGTGCAGGGCTGAATCGGTTTGGTTAATCTCAAAAAAAAGTTTGCCCAAACCGGAAAGATTTTCGGCTTCAAATTCTATTTTACGATTCTTTCCGGCTTCGTTTAATGCCAGTCGAAAATAATGGAATGCCGAATCATAAAGTTTGCCGTTTTGAAACATCGAAGCTGTTGTATTCAATATGGTATGCAAATGGATGTTGTGATAGCGTTTGCTAATTTGCATCGACTGGTCGAGATAATAGCGGGCGCTGTTCATGTTACCGCTTTCCAGTTCCGACGCTCCCAAGTTGTTCAGTATAAGAACCGCGCCTGTACTGTCGTTGCACAGTTTCAATGCGTTTGAATAATATTGTTTAGCCATATCATACTTATTGAAACGATAGTAGATATTTCCGATATTCGCATGAATCTTAAATTTATAACTGTCGTACCGCAGTTTTTCGCATAAATCCAGTGCCCTTATCAACAGTTCGTATGATTTGCGGTAATCGCACATCCAGTAATAAATAACGGCAGATTTGTTATGCGCCTCAATAATTAGCTTTTGCTGCTCGGTATTTTTTCCCTTTATAGAGGCAGTCATCACTAAGTTTAAACAGATTAACGCCGTATCGTTGGCATTTTTCTGATAATAATATTCGGCGGTATCAAGCAACTGCTGCAACGAAAGACGACTGTATTTCAACAGAATGTCGTTATTCGAAAATAAAACGGGAACACTGTGCTCTCCGTAACCAACTGCACCAATAACTAATAAAAAGGCTAAAACCAAACTGTTTTTCTTTAACATGACATTCGTTGATTAGATTAATTTACCGACAAAACTATGAAAAGAAATGGTAAGTACATGACAAAAGTTTAAAAACATCATTTGAGCAGATTTCTTCGGAAAATGGATAGGATGTTCAGGTAAATCCAAATGACGTGCGCTGTAGGGACGAAACGAAGTTCGGCATTAGTCAGTAATTATTTGCCCTTACGGGATACCGCTTTTTAAACTGCTGTAATGTTCAAAATCTGCTTTCTTCATGACAACGTGCAAATGTTGAGCGGAGCCAAGCCCAAACTTCTTTATCTATGATTTTTCCGAAGAGGTTTTTTAATTATGATCTCATGTTACGCAGTATTACTTTTGACAGCCTTGAAAAGGCTGAATTCTCATAACCGTATGCAAGCGAAGCGCAGCTTACGGGAAACAGACAACAGCACAGCTGCCCGCAAGGGCAGAACCTGTACTTTCACATCTGTTCTGCCCTTGCGGGCAGGGAGATACGAACGTCATTTTCCGCAGGCAACACTCCGCTCGCTTGCG
>JAITVO010000247.1 GCA_031285765.1 Cytophagaceae bacterium
CGAGTGCCGGATGCTCGCTAACGAGTGCCGGATGCTCGCTAACGAGTGCCGGATGCTCGCTAACGAGTGCCGGATGCCTGCTGACGATTGAAAGAAGTAGATTTACACTGGCATGTAGAAGTATTTAGGCTCATTTAACTCAAAATGTGATTAACTTATTCGTTTCTATTAATTGTGTATAAACGACAGGCTCATATACATAGTGGCGAGGAAGATGAAACTTACCGGTTTTCTCCTTTCAACATGCAAGGAAAACAGTTGCTGAACAATGAGAGAAAAGTCGCCTAATATCAATAGAGAATAATGAATATCGCACCGAAAACAAATCATACAGCAAAATAACCGGTCATAATATTCAATCGTGTAAATGTACAGACGAAAGAAAGTATCGTTTATAAATATGGATGTTCGTACAAAGCAGTTTCTTATGCCTCTATCGTCCCCTCAAAAACGTTTAGCTGGATGCTGTCGAAAGTTTATAACTGTTTTCGGGAACTTTATCAAATACAGTTAGTGATGGATTATATTAATATATACCATGATATTGAAATATGAAAAAATACAAATTTACAACATCTTACACTCATTAAGTCTTAATTTGCAAAAAGGGAAGGAATTTTTTCCAGAAGTTTAAGAACGAGAAGAGAAAGCAGAGGCGATAAAAAACATCATTCAATAGACGAAAATGCTGTGATTGTTTTTGAATATGAAGATTCTCTATCGAAAACGCGGCTAAATAATTCTCATTATTGCCTTAAAATAGTAACATAATTTTCATATATTTGCCCTGATTTGAGGTGAATAGCAACGATTATATTACAGCAATAGCCACGATGCCTCTCCCTTGCTATGGCATTCCCAAAAGATAAAATTTACCAAACTATAATCATGTAATATCGGTTTACTTGTTAGAACAAAAAAAATAACTACATTTGCGGCGTCAATATATTGTTTACAAAAGTTCTTTATTCAATGCTCAGCAGAAGATTATTAAGGGTTAAGGTGATGCAGGCAGTTTATGCTTATCACAAAAATGAAGAGATAAACCTGCAACAAGCCGAAAAAAATTTGTTTCACAGCATCAGTAAATCTTTCGAACTGTATCATCTATATCTCCTTTTATTTATAGAGATTAAATGTTATGCCGAAAAGCGTATCGAAATCGGTCGAAATAAAAAAATTCCGCTGCCGGAAGAACTTAATCCAAATACCCGCTTCATTAACAATATGGTTTTGTGCCAGCTTGCCGAAAACAGCTATCTTCAGCGTTTTGTTGAACAGACAGGCTTATCGTGGAGCAACTATCCCGAAATAATAAAAGCTGTTTATCAGCAGGTTATCGGGTCAGAGCTGTATGCCGGATATATGGCTTCCAATGAAGAGTCGTACGAGGGCGACCGCAAATTTATCGTAAAACTTGCCGAAAAAGTTATTGCACAATACGAGCCACTTTACAGCAATATTGAGGAACAAAGCATATTTTGGAACGATGAGTCGGAATTTGTAATCAACATGGCGATAAAAACATTGCGCGAGTATCGACAGCAAAACGGAGCAGAACAGCCACTGTTGCCCGAATTTAAAGACGATGACGACCGTGAATTTGCAAAACGACTGTTCCGAAAGGCAATTATGAACCATACAGAGTTGTCAGAACTCGTTAAAAAACTCTCGAAAAACTGGGAACTCGAAAGAATTGCTTTTATGGACATCGTTTTAATGGACATTGCCCTTGCCGAAATGATGGAATTCAGCACAATTGCCCTGAAAGTAACAATAAACGAATACATCGAAATTGCCAAACACTATTCAACACCCAAAAGTGGCACATTTATCAACGGGCTTCTCGAAAAAATAATCACTGAATACATTGAACAGGGCAAAATAAAGAAAATTGGCGACGAATTACTTAAACTGAATTGATTGAAAAACTGTAAAGATATGAAAAATTACAGAGCTGTTATCTTGCTTTTTGCAATTATAGCCTTTGTAGGATGTTTCGGAAACGGAAGCCGGTCGGCAGGAGGCAGCGGCGGCGAAATGGACAGCACACAGATTGTGTTCGACAAAGAAATGTACGATTTTGGAGTGTTGGAATCGCTTGAGCCTGTTGCCTGCATGTTTGGATTTACCAACACAGGCAAAGCGCCGTTGCTTATTCAGGATGTAGTGGCGGGCTGCGGCTGCACCAACGTAAAATATCCGCTGAAACCCCTTGCTGCCGGAGCAAAAGGCAGCATCGAAATAACTTTTAATCCGCGCGGACAACAGGGGCATCAGCGGAAAATAGTAACCGTGTCCAGCAATGGCAGCAAAGAGCCGCAGGTATTGATTATTCGCGCCAACGTACAGCCATCGTCAAACACGAGTAAATAAAAGATATTTGTCCTTCAATCATTTTGTGAGATTTGGGACGATTGAGTATAGTTTGAAAACAGTTGTAGTATTAATTTAATTTTTTTGTAAGAAAATGAATGTTTTATTTTTGCAGGCAGCAGCCGAATCTCCTAATTGGATGATGCAGTTTGGACCTCTTATTCTTTTGGTAGTCGTATTCTATTTTTTCCTTATTCGTCCGCAACAAAAGCGGGCGAAAGATTTGCGCTCCTATCGCGAATCGCTAAAAAAAGGCGATAATATTATAGTAGCAGGAGGAATATACGGCAGAGTTTACGAAATAAAAGAGAACAAAGTTGTAGTGGAAATCAGCGACAACGTTAGAATCACTGTTGATAAATCGGCAGTGATGATGGACATGACGGACGTAGCAAAAAAGTAGAGAGTATAAATGAAGTTATCATGCAAAGACGCGATGATTCGCGTCTTTGCATAACCGCAGATAACGCGGATTTTTGCAGAGTATATATTTTATTCGTATAAAAATCTGCGAAAATCTGCGTTTTCTGTGTTATTTGCATAAGAGAATATAATAATTAATTACCCCACCTCATAGTATATCTTTTATGAGGTTTTTTGTACGATTGTCCGATAATTCGGTATCGGACAATCCGCTTTGCCCATCAGTTCAAATAAACTGTTCCAAAAAACCTGTACTCTGGCGGTAAGCTAATCGGTAATTGATCTTCACCAACAGGCAGCATTGGATGATACTGTCGGGACAGGTTTCTTCACCGACTTCTTTCTTTTTGTTTATAAGAAGCTTCCATGCTGATAGAACCGCCGAATCTATAAACAGGGTTAAACTGCCACGTTTGCATAAATTACTGTTGTGTTATTTCCAGTTGCGAATTTTATACTTACTTTTGGCAGGCTTTATTGATGTGGTATTCATTTATCTAATCTTTGGTTTTGCTAATACAAAAATAAATCAATAAAACCTTACCTGTTCTTTTCGTTGCAACAATGCCGAAAATATTTATAAACAAACAAATGGAGTAGAAT